>NZ_PDYT01000007.1:0-104577 GCF_002743175.1 Sporosarcina sp. P20a | reverse complement strand
TTAGCTCGAGTTTCATTTGCTGGCATCAATTAAGATACTCATTTTGTTTGTGTCACCGTTAGATGCACAAACTGTATTTCGTTAACGTTTTGCTGTTCAGTTTTCAAGGTTCATTTTTTTAAAAATAATGGAGCGGGTAGGGAGAATCGAACTCCCATCATCAGCTTGGAAGGCTGAGGTTTTACCACTAAACTATACCCGCATAAAAGTTGTAATTAGATTGTAATGGTGAAAATGTTTGGTGCGGTAAAGAGGATTTGAACCTCCACGGGGTTAACCCCCACTAGGCCCTCAACCTAGCGCGTCTGCCGTTCCGCCACTACCGCTTTGTTTCAGCGACAATTACTAGTATACACCTTCAGTTTAATAAGTCAAGAACTTTCTCAAAAACTTTTTTAAAATGAATGGTGAGCCGTACAGGATTCGAACCTGTGACCCTCTGATTAAAAGTCAGATGCTCTACCAACTGAGCTAACGGCTCGTATTAAAATGAATGGAACAAATCGTTCCAAATACCTTTGATCTCTCTAGTGCGTGTAACACGCAGTAAAAATGGCTGGGGTAGCTGGATTCGAACCAACGAGTGACGGAGTCAAAGTCCGTTGCCTTACCGCTTGGCTATACCCCATCAATGATAACCTACTATCAAATCTCCAGGGATTTGTTCGTTTTATTGAAAGTGACCCCTACGGGATTCGAACCCGTGATACCGCCGTGAAAGGGCGGTGTCTTAACCGCTTGACCAAGGGGCCTTTATTATATTGTCGCTTCAGCAAGTAAATCGTTTGTTGCGCTTGTCTTAGTCGACTTTTACTATTATAGACAGGGTCTAGCCATTCGTCAACCTTTTTAAGCAATCTTTTTAAAATAACTTTTCGATATGCTTTAAAACGTTGATGCGACAGCCTTTCCACTTGAATTATTTTTTAGCGACAATGCCTTCTTTCACTTCTCTTTGCCTAATTATATAAAAGGCATCCAATCGCTATGATTGAATGCCTTTTATGCTTTACTTCACCTTTGAGATCTCCCCAGCACATTTTCCACAGCGATATTTCGTACAATCCATTCTTCTACGCCTAGGATAATCTAATCCACAAGCTGTACAGCGATATAGATGGATGATTGTACTTTTCACTCTGCGTTCCGTAAGCGGCTTGCAATGACGGGGGGAATTTGTCTCTTTTAGTAGCTCTTTAAAGTCTGGATCTCCATGTTTATATCCCTTACCTTCTATATGAAGGTGATAGTGGCAGAGTTCATGTTTAATGATCCCGACTAATTCTTCCTCATCATGAAGCTTAATAACTAACGGATTAATCTCTATAAAATGATTGCTTAATTTATAGCGACCACCCGTCGTCCGCAGTCTGCTATTAAAAATCGCTTGATGGACAAACGGTTTATGGAAGATCTCCAATGAGATCTGCTCAACCAGCTGCTGTAAATGTTCTTCTGACATGCTGATTCTCTCCTTTATTTCTTAAGAGGAAGCATAGATAATGCAATACGCCCTTTTTGACGATCGACAGAATCAATCCATACTGTAACAATATCACCTGATGCAACTACATCTAATGGATGTTTGACATACCCATTTTTCATTTTGGATATGTGCACTAATCCGTCTTCTGAAACGCCAATGTCTACAAATGCACCGAAATCCACTACGTTGCGCACTGTTCCCTGCAGTTCCATTCCTTCATGTACGTCTTTGATATCAAGTACATCCGCTTTCAATAAGGGCTGTGGATAATCGTCACGCGGGTCACGATTCGGACGCTGCAATGTCTGTATAATATCTTGCAACGTGATTTCCCCGACTTCTAGCTGCGTAGCAAGTTGTGGAATATCCACGTGTTCTAGAGCAGTCGTTGCTTCTTCTGTGCCGAGCTGGGATTTGTCGAGTTGCAACTCTTTCAATACTGCTTCCGCTACTTTATAACTCTCTGGATGAATGCCCGTCGAGTCAAAACGCTCTTTTGATTCTGGAATGCGCAAGAAGCCAATTGCCTGTTCGTAAGTTTTCGCGCCGAGTCTCGGAACCTTTTTCAACTCTGTACGTTTCGTGAACTTACCTGCTTCCTCTCTTGCTTTAACAATGTTCTCCGCCACCGCTTTTGATAGACCTGAAACATACTGTAACAACGAAGATGAAGCAGTATTGACATTAACCCCCACACGGTTCACCGCAGTTTCTACAACAAATGATAAAGATTCAGTCAGATTCTTTTTCGCTACGTCATGTTGGTATTGTCCTACACCGATAGATTCTGGATCGATTTTCACGAGTTCAGACAATGGATCTTGTAGCCTTCTCGCAATAGATACCGCACTTCTTTGCTCTACCTGCAGATCAGGGAACTCTTCTCGCGCTTTTGCAGATGCTGAATATACACTCGCTCCTGCTTCGTTGACAATTACGTAGGAAACAGGTTCGTCCACTTCTTTAATTAGATCAACGATGAACTTTTCTGTCTCACGTGATGCAGTTCCATTACCAATCGCAATAATGGATATCGGATATTTCTTTAATAGATCAAGTATTACTTTTTTTGATGCTTCTTTCTGTGGTTTTGGCGGGTGAGGATAGATGACAGAGATATCATGAAGCTTTCCCGTTTCGTCCACTACCGCCAGTTTACATCCAGTTCTGAATGCCGGATCCACACCTAGTACTGTTCTACCTTTTAACGGTGGTTGTAATAGAAGGCTACGAAGATTTTCCGAAAACACATGAATTGCCTGCGTTTCTGCTTTTTCGGTTAATGTCGTGCGCACTTCTCTTTCTATTGAAGGAGCGATTAATCGTTTAAACGAATCTTCTAACGCTTCTTTTATATACGTTGTAGATGAAGAAGGGTGTCGCTTTAGATACGTACGCTCGAGATCCCCAACGATGCGATCTGTCGGGAAACTCACCCCTACACGTAATACATCTTCTTTTTCTCCTCGATTAATAGCTAAAACGCGGTGAGGTACGATTTTACTAAGAGGTTCTTCATATTCATAATAGTTTTCAAAAACTTTCCGTTCATCTTCCGCGTCTTTTTTAAGGACAGCCGTCAGTTTCCCAGAGGCCCATGTGATTTTACGGATTTTCTCACGCATTGTTGCGTCTTCCGATACTCTTTCCGCAATGATGAACTTAGCGCCTTCTAATGCATTTTCAATTGTATGGATTTCTTTTTCAAGATTGATATAGGTTTGTGCCGCAGATTCAATATTCGTGGATGACTGTTGCATTAATTGGTCAGCAAGAGGTTCCAAGCCATTTTCAATCGCAATCATCGCTTTCGTACGTCGTTTTTGTTTATAAGGGCGGTACAAGTCTTCGATTCGTTGCAATACCGTCGCGCGCTCAATATCTGCCTTTAACGTGTCATTCAACTTTCCTTGTTCATCGATTAAACGCAGGACTTCTTCTTTCCGCTGTTCAAGCGACTTAATATAATGATAGGCATCTTCAATATCTTTGATCTGCACTTCATCGAGAGAACCTGTTGCTTCTTTTCTGTAACGCGCAATAAAAGGTACCGTGTTGCCTTCTTCCAACAGAACGATGACACTCGCCGTTTGGCGTTTACTGATTCCCGCTCGGCTTGCTGTTGCTTCCATAAAATCCTTTGACAATTCAACCACCCTTTCTTCTTTCCATATAATAGCATGTTTCCAATGCAGTTTCCTTCTGCAACCATTTGTTTTCAGACACAAAAAAGCCGCTTCAACTTAATGAAGCAGGCTAGCTGCGATGAATGTCGCATCATCAGTATCTTCAATCGTACGTTCCACCTTTTTATACAATTGATAAGGAGTAGAGTTTTCTTGTAAGTACTTTTTAGGACTTCGCAAGTTTACGCCATCAGAATGAAGGAAGAACCGGTCGTTCTTATTATAAGGATATCTTTGTGTACGGGGCGACTGTGGTCGTCCCGAAAGATAACCCATTACCGGTAAAGGATAAATCATCTGACCATTTGATTGCAGAATATAGATACGGATGTTACCAACACAACTATATTCTAGGGTTTGCTGTTCGAAATACACTTTAACAATCCCCACTGCTGCACCACGTTTATGCAACATCTGTTTATTGCAGCGTAGTAACAAATCGTCAGGTGATTCATGATGATACAACTTTAAGACTTGTGGAATTATTTCAGCTGATTCTTTCGCTTCCGTTCCACTACCCAATCCGTCTGCAATCGCACATATGAAATAATCTTCTTCTGAATGAATGTAGTATGCATCCCCAGAATCTTTATTACCTTTTTTGGACTGTTGGTATATATATGCCTCTACATAGTCATTCTCAAAAGTTTCCACTAATTTGCACCACCGCTCGTTAGGATTACTTCTCGTAACTTCTTGATAGCTTTACGTTGCAATCTTGAAACATGCATTTGGGAAATATCTAGTAATTCGCCAGCTTCTTTCTGGCTCATTTGATCGATATATGTATATTGGATAATCTGACGTTCGCGGTCACTTAAAACGTTCAGTGCATTCAAAACAAGCATGCGCTGATCTGTTTTCTCAAAACCGCCATCAGTCTCACCGATGATATCGAGCAGTGTAATGGTTCCACCTTCTGAATCCGCATCTAGTGTATGGTCAATTGACAGCGCCTGGTAGCTTCTGCCCATCTCCATCGCTTCAAGTACTAATTCTTCGTCGGTACCAAGATATTCTGCTATTTCATAGACCATTGGCGAACGTTGAAATTCAGTCGTTAACGTTTCAACAGCCGCTTTTATTTTAGGCCCTAACTCTTTGATTCTTCGCGGTACGTGAACAGCCCATGTCTTATCACGCAAGAAGCGTTTAATTTCCCCTATTATTGTCGGTACAGCAAACGCTTCAAAGTTCCGTCCTTGTTCAGGATCATATCTTCGAATCGCTCCTAGTAATCCAAGCATTCCCGCCTGGACGATATCCTCATGGTGAGATTGCCCACGCGAATATTTGCGCGCGATAGAGTGTACCAGTCGCTCATAATGTAGGACTAGTTGTGTTTGGGCATCGTCATCATTATTCTTTTGATATTCATGTATCCATTTAAGGACTTGTTCTTTTGTCTCGCTGTCACGAGAAGACTGTTGATTTGACATGGTCCTCTCCCCGCTCTCTGCCCAAATATTTGGTCATGAAAACAATGACACCCTCCCCATGGTCAACTTTGACTTCATCCATTAAAGTTTCCATCAAGTAAAGTCCTAAGCCACCTTCTCTAAGTGGTGATTCCTCATTCCAATCTTGATAGGGTCCAATTTTTTTCTTTGTTTCTTCAAAATCAAAACTCTGACCATGATCCGTCACGACAATTTCCAAGCGATCTTTATAAAGGGCACATCCTAAAATTACTTCACCCGTTTTTTCATCATTGTACGCATGTTGTACAGCATTCGTCACCGCTTCACTTGCAGCGATCTTCAAATCTTCAATTTCGTCATATGTAAATCCAATACGACTCGCAAGACCAGATATAGCTAAACGTGCCACACCTACATACTGGGCTTTTGCCGGAACTTTTATTTCGATATAATCAAACGCTTGCATTATCTTCGCCACCTTTAGATTGTTCTATCTCCATAATCTCACTAAGGCCCGTGATTTCAAACAATCGGTAAAGGCGTTGGTTTAGTCCTGTAATAACTAATTTCCCATTATACGCTTTCACTTCTTTATAGTATCCGACAAATACGCCTAGCCCTGTACTGTCCATGTAATTTACTTCGGATAGATCTAATTCTACTTCGATTCCTTCTACCAACTCTAATGCAGCCAAATGCTCTTTCAATTTTGGCGCTGTATATATATCAATCTCTCCGATAACTTTAAAGTTATGCACGAGATCTTTATGAACTTGCTCAACTTGTAAATTCATTTCGCCACCCCTATCGTTTTCTCTATTTTCTATGAATGTATAACGTTATCATACCCACTACACACTCATTGTTTTATACCCAAACAAAATCATCTTAAACCTTCATTTTGTTTTTTTCAAAATTACAAGTGTGAAATCATCATGCAATTCATAATTCTGCATTTTAGAAAGCTCGCTAAATAAATAGTCAACCATCGCTTGCGCACTTTCCGAACGCACTTCGCGCAATAAGTTTTCTATAACATTCATTTCAATGAAACCCTTATCGGTCCTAGTTTCAGTTACACCATCCGTCATAATCACAACAAAATCATTATTTTCAAGACGTACTGTCCGTTCTTCATATACCGCTTCTTCTTGAACTCCAAGCAATAGTCCTTTGCTTTCTAGCAAACTGTAAGTGTCTTCTGAATCACGATAAAAAAGAGCCGGTTCATGTCCTGCCGAAGAATAGCGGAATACAGAGTTTTCCGTATCGTATTTTCCGTAAAACATGGAAATGAACATAGAATCAGCAATGCTCTGTTCTACCATTTTATTAATAAAGCTCAACACTTCAAAAGGATCTCGCTTCTCATATCGCAGACTATCCATACCGAATTTCACCATGGACATATGCATAGCTGCAGACATGCCTTTTCCAATGATATCAGCAACTGCCAAACAAACTTCTTGTTCCGTTTCCTTTAGAAAGTATACATAATCACCGTTCATTTGCTTCGATGGTCTGGAAATCCAACCTATGTCCAGACCCTCCAACACAGGAGTTGTCGTTTGCAACAAAGTATTTTGTACTCTAACAGCAATATCCATCTCTGTTTGAATAGCTTCTTGTTTGCGGATCAAGCTCTGATGCTCTTTGAGCGCTAGACCATAATGAATCATCATTTCGATTAAAAAGTCGAAAGACACGCTGACGTCGGCAGGTAGATCTTTAATTAACTCTTCAATAGACGTTTTATGAATACTGATGACATCTTCCGGCGCGATACTTTTTTCTATGAAGCTGCGGCTGAATTGCTGTCCCAAATAGAGATCTTCTTCTCCTTTGGAGTGCAGATAATTCTCCAGCATTTGCTTATACTGCTTACCCGCCTCTTGTGGCAATACCCTTCAACTCCTAGTGCAACCATTTAGTTGCTGTAATAGTGGTACCTACGCCCACTTCTGTTTCTACAGTAAAATCATCCATCAATCGTTTGACTCCTGGCATTCCTGCACCCAGTCCTCCTGAAGTCGTATATCCATCTGTCATAACTTTTTGCAAATCAGCAATTCCTGGTCCTTCATCGGAAGCGGTAATAAGTAAACCCACCCGTGCACCTACTGTAATAGGTACAATTTCGATACGACCTTTTCCTGCGTAAAGATATATATTTCTTGCCAACTCACTAATGGCAGTCGTTATTCTAGCTTGGTCGACTGTCCCAAAACCCGTACTTTTCGCCTCATTACGGCCTAATTGTCTAGCAGCAACAATATCCCACTCCGTCTTGATCTCTATAGAAGACCTGTGTTCCATGGTCAGGCCTCCAATTCTCTAGTCAATTTCTCTAACCCATTCTCTAGATCTAATGCAGTTGTCACGTTTTCTAAACGGATTCCTAATTCAATTAGCGTGATGGCTACAGATGGTTGAATACCTGTGATGACAACTTTCGCACCCATCAGACTTGTCATATGAATAACATCCCCAAGCACTTTTGCGATGAATGAATCAATGAAATCGATTGGTGTCAAATCGATTACAACGCCTCGTGCAGACGTTTTATGCAATTGATTCAATAAATCTTCTTGGAATTGTAATGCAGTCTGATCATCAAGCTCTACTTGAATAGATACAATCAATGTGTCTTTTAGCTTTAGAATCGGGATTCGCATCTTCATACTACAATTCCTCCTCCACAATTGTCCGACCTGTCATTTCAAGCGCTTTTTGCATACCTCTGCGCAACGTGCTTGTTGTTGAGAAATCTGTAAGATTAATACCAAGCGTTACAATAGTCTGCGCAATTTCTGGACGAATTCCAACCAGCATACATTTCGCTCCTACTAAACGAACCGCGTCTGCCGCCTGGATGATATGGTGCGCAACCATCGTATCTACTACCGGCACACCTGTAATATCAAGTAACACGACTTCAGCACGCTGCTTAACAACGCCTTCCAATAGATTCTCCATGATCAATTTCGCACGCTCTGTATCGATTGTACCGACCAATGGCATGACAGATATCTTGTCGAATACCGGAATCAATGAAGCCGATAATTCTTGTAATGCAATCTTCTGCAAAATGTCCGTACGTTCCCACTTCGTAGAATATTCTTCAATGATGCTTCCTCTTAACGGATTGATCCAATTTGAGAAGATAGTAACTCCCTCACGCAAGTTGGACTCTCGCAAAATCCCCGTCTCAAAGAATAGGTCATATACGACCGAAGAAAACGTATCTATTGCCTGATTGATAAATTTAATAGACCATCCAAAATGAATGATTTTCTCCGTGAACTCATCCAGTCGTGCCTTGTCCACTGTTTCGTGGTACGAAAGATTAGACGTCATCAGTTCAGTAAATTCCCTACTAGTTGTTGCTACTACAGATGCCGGCATTAATTCCAGAAAACGCTCATCAGCATTCTCTTTCATTCCCTCTATCCAGCGCGTAGTGATTGTATCTATATTCTCAGCTATACCTTTTCTCATGACTTCGTTCATCGTTATTTGTTCCTCCCTACATCTTCAGTTATCTCTATTGTATCGAATTCCCCTGCAAACTACATGTTTTTAATCATCTTTTTTAAAAATTACTATAAGAAAAACACTATAACCGTTTGGCTATAGTGTTTTAAGCAACCATTACTTCCTGGCGCCATCTGCAATAAAAGTTATTAGGATATGTATGCTAAAATTTAATAAGCCCGAAGCTTACTTGTAAAGCTTCATCGACTTGTTTCATTAACGCATCGTCTAAGTGTGTTATTTTGTCTGTGAGCCTTGACTTGTCGATTGTGCGGACTTGCTCGAGCAGGATAACTGAATCCCGCTCGAATCCATGCCGGGCCGCTGTAATTTCGACATGTGTCGGCAATTTTGCTTTTTGTATTTGTGCAGTAATGGCTGCCACAATCACTGTGGGACTAAATCGATTACCGATATCATTTTGGATGATCAGTACCGGTCTTGTTCCACCCTGTTCAGAACCGACTACAGGTGACAAATCTGCAAAAAAGACGTCTCCGCGTTTAATTGCCAACTTTTCATCCTCCGCTGACGCAACGTTCTACGGTATGCTGAGCTTCAAATTCCGCATATAAACATTCTGCCGCTATGTTGAGGTTGATTTGCGACATTTCCACATAACCTCTTTTCATGGCTTCACGTAATAAAGAAGCTTCACCATGTTCGATATGTTTCACATCTGTCATATAAACGAAATCTTCTTGCACTTGCTCCCATTGAAAGATTGCGTCTTCATTTTGCTGTTGCAATCTGGTTGAGGCTATACTAAGTATTCTTTTATCGTTTTTATCCGTACGCAAATCGAGCACCTCCGACAAACCCATCCCTCTATTTCTATATCATTTCTATCTTACCATTTATATTGGAATATGAAAAGACAAGGTTTGAAGTGTTTTGACAAGAAATACTAGTTTCGTCAGTAGAATGTCGAATCAAATGATCGTTGCGTCTTATATTTCGCCAGATAGTTTCGACTTTTTTTACGTATAGACTCTAGGTATCCGTGTAGAAAATGTTACAGCTATCTCATAGGGTATTGTATTTAGGCGTTCAGACCATTCCTCTAAAATTATTTCTTCGTTACCCTGTTTTCCAATCAATATTACTTTTTCGCCTTCAGGATATTTACAAGGTAATCGGATCATGCATTGGTCCATGCAAATAGTGCCGACAATTGGTACCCTCTTGCCATCAATTAGTACTTCCTGACCTTTAAGCGAACGCTTCAGCCCATCCGCATAGCCCACCGGTAATGTACCGATCCATTCTCCTTCAACCGCTTCATACGTACCACCATAGCTAATCTCCTCACCAACCGTCATCTGTTTCACGTAAGTTAACTCCGTTTCAATCGTCAATGCCCGTTCAAGCTTAAACGGCAACTGCTTTGCAACGGTATGAGATGGTGGTATACCGTATAAACTTATGCCAAAACGAACAGCATCTAAAGCATATTCAGGAAACACCAATGCCCCTGCGCTATTGGACGCATGAATGAGACGCGGTTTTTCTGGCAAACAATTCACTAGACGCATGAATCGTTCAAACTGTCGACGCGTTGGTTCGCGTTTTTCTTCATCTGCACGTGCAAAATGTGTGAATACACCATCAATAATTAGATCGGACTGTTGAATACGCTTCACCAATTGCGTGAACTCTTCTTCAGTCCGCACTCCAATTCTACCCATTCCGCTGTCGATTTTTACATGAATCCTGCATTTATTATCAAATGGTTGTTGCGCAATCACTTGATCTACCCAATTCTCACTTGTGACCGTTAAAATAATACGATGCTGTGCCGCTACAGCAGCAAATGATACCGGTGAAATTCCCAGCACGAGAATATCGGCTGTCGGCTGTGTTTTCCTAAGCGTCATAGCTTCATCTGGGGTGGCAACAGCGAACATTTCTGCTCCCGCTTGTACTGCAGCGGAAGCAGCCTGCGCGACTCCATGACCATATCCATCTGATTTAACGACCGCGATCAACTTAGTTTCTTTAGGTAAATAAGAAATAAGGTTTTCTGCATTGCGTTTAATAGCTGCTGTATTAATAATCGCTCGTGTTGGCCGATATTGTGTTTCGTTGAACATTTCCTTCCACCTCGTTATAGGATAGACTGTTGCATGAAATAATTATCTATCCAAAGGCACAGTCTAGTCAATTGATTCAGTCGTTGATTACTTCGATTCTGTTGCCGTCATCGAATTTGCTACTGTAATCAGTTCTTCTTTGCTTAACATGTCAGATGCAACAAAGAACGCCATGCCATTTGCTTCCCAGTGAATGGATTGTTCTGTCAATGCCGCTACTGCGAAACCTAGATCAACCGGGTCACCTTCTATAGATACAGGCATTTCATTCAATGGCTTTTCAGCTGGTTCCTGAATCACAACATATTCCTTATCCCCACTGAATGTCATAATTACGCGCTGGCCATTCTCAATTTCCACGCTTTTCTCTTCTGACAGTGTCGTACCTTGTAAATTAGCAACCGGATAGTAGGTTTGTTGATTTGCCTTAGCTTGATCTTCCCCATCACCTTCTGTTGCTTCTTCATCAGAATCCGCTTTATCACCGTCCGCTTTCGGTTTATCCATTTCTACTTTATACTCAGCGACTTTATGCTCTACACCTAAAGCTATTTTATCGAACTTAATGGAAATCTTTTCTTCACCTGTTTCATCGTGAATCGTCACCTTATTTGGCAACAATGTCTTTTTATCGATATGAATTTTCTGAGTTGGTAAAAGTGACTTATGATTATTGCGTGTAGCCGTTTCAAAAATATACTCTTTTTCTTTTTCTTCCATGACCGCTGCCTTGTCTGCTTTAATATCTTCAGCAAGCGTTCCGATTAGATACCCTTGACTGTTTTGTGCAGGCCAATCACTTTGGAATTTGTACGTTTTTCCGAGTGACGGCGTAACTACGAACACGCCTTCTTCGTTCCGAACGATCATTTGTGACTCTTCATTCCCCGATTGCGTCACATTCACTTTGTAAAACTCCGGCTTAGTATGCCATACCTCTACATTGTACACCCGAGGCTCTGAACCTGTTTTAATTTCCATCGAAGCATTTAACTCATAGCCCTTTGTTTCATTCCACTTGTTACTAAGTTTCTTCATGACATCTTCCTTGGAGGGTTTACCGCATCCTCCTAGTACTAACATAACTGCGACAACTGTTAACAAGATAATTTTCTTCCGCATTCTTTTCATCCTTTCTCCAATCAATTCGGGTAGCTTATCTTATGAGAGGGATGAATCGATTATGCGAGCTTGTTTTAAATTCTATTCAGACGCCATCAGGATTCCAGTAAGACCACTTGTGCAGCAGCTACAGTTTGGGTATGCGTAATACTAATGAACCCCTGAACCAGCTGACTACGGAAGTACAATACAGGGCGACCACTCGCTTCTGAAATGACTTCGATATCCAAAAAACTGCAATCTGCTCCGATTCCAGTACCCCGCGCCTTGGAGAATGCCTCTTTGGCAGCGAATCGTCCCGCTAAGTATTCAACTTTACGGTGCCCACTCAATGTTTCATAAACGCGTAGTTCTCTTTCAGACAATATTCGTTCTCTGAATTTAGTGTTACGGCCATCCAAACGGGCTATGCGATCCAATTCCACGATGTCTAATCCAATTCCTTGAATCAAAATGAACAACTCCTTTCCCTTCAAGTTAAATAATATGTATAATCAGTACAGAAGATTGAGGTGAAACCATGTTTATACGAACGGAAAATTTTTCACAATATGTTCGCGCTTATCCTGTCGTGACATTTTTGCTCGCCCTGAATATCGGGATATTTATCTATACATTGATTCCCGGCATTGGTGATCAGCTCTTTTTATTCGGCTTGGGAGATAACTTGCTCATTGCGAACGGAGAGTATTGGCGCTTAATCACCCCAATGTTTTTGCATGGTGGTTTCATGCACTTACTATTTAACATGTTCTCGCTTTTCGTTTTCGGACCAGAGCTTGAGAAAATCGCAGGGAAAGCGCGGTTTATTACAGTGTATATGTTAGCCGGCTTGTTCGGCGATATCGCAACATACTTCGTGCAACCTGTTGCTTATACGCACGTCGGTGCAAGTGGTGCGATTTTCGGTGTGTTCGGTGCTTTTGGCGCGCTCGTGTACTACACGAAGCATGCGTTCCCACAGTTGAGACAAGTTATTTTGCCAATCATCGTCATTAGTGTTGTAATGACGTTTGTTGGGACGAATATCAACGTAACAGCGCATATTGCAGGGCTGATCACAGGCTTCCTAATTGGACTGAGCTTCTTCAACCCGAAGAACATTGTCAGTTGGCGAAAAAAATAGTGTCATGCAAAGTCAGACAGGGATTGTCCTTGTCTGGCTTTTTGAATGGAGAATCTCACTCAGTAAGGACAACGGGTTTTCCACTCCAGCTGGGGGACGCTTTTGAAGCGGCCCCTCCCTATCCCTCGTCAGTACTTCTACTTTCATTAAGCCCCAAAAGCCAGACAAGTTTAGTTGTCTGGCTTTGTTTGTGATTCTGCGCTTTCTGGGTGGAACTCATACCAAGACAGGAACTTTTCTGCGTCCTCCTGAGGCATATGACGAATAGATGGGGCGTCGAGTGTCATTCCAGACTTTACATTGGCCGTAATGGTTGCAACCTTTTTCCTCCGATGGAAATAATTCTGATCTAACTCCATGGACTGAATACGATTCTTCTCCGTAAATACCGTCTGCCGGCTAATTGTGCGAAAACGCATCGTCAGCTGCTTCGGCAAGATGGTATAGGCCGCTGTCTTGTATTGCCAAATACCGTGTAACCCTACTAATGGCAATAGTAGTAACGCCAGCAATCCGTATGGGAAAAAGTTATACGAGACAACCGCTATCGGTACTAGTGTCACAAGTAACTTAAAACGATAGTAGAAACGTTTTCCTCTTTTGTCAATTCTCTCTGTCGGTTCACTGAAATTTATATTCGGAAATAACTCCTGCAATGGTTCAATGATGTTGTTTCTCTTCGCTAGCGGGAAAAGTTTGATTCGTGAACCTTCTCCCACTCCCCCTGCGCTATTGATGATGACCGCTCCATAACCGAACAGCTGACGGATAGGATTTTCAGTAATCGTGATATTTTGTACACGTTTCAACGGCACAGTAACCCGCTTCTTCTCGAGCAACCCTCGCGTGATGATTAAGTCATCTTTTTCACGCATAACTTTGAAATCATAATTCGCAAGGAACGTCATCGCGACGGATAGCAACCAAACAACAAGGAAGCCGAGTGCCACTAAAATCGCAATGACGAAGACACCGATGCGAATGAATGATTTCAGCTCTCCAAACAACCAGTCATATGGAATGAGTTCTTCAATTTGCGATAGGAATACGATCACACCAGATAAAATAACCCCAATTCCACCTGAAGTTGTGGCAAGCATAAGCAAGTCACCTGTCTTCATAGAGAAAATTACTGGAGCTGGTTGTTGTACCACCTGTACTTCTTCCTCTGGCTCCTTAATCAATCGCCACTCCGTTTGTTCAAATAACGCCGGTTTCGGTCCTAGGACCCTTACTTTTTTCGCTAGCTTAATTTCTTTTTCAATCTGTTGTGCTGCTTCTTTCGTGATTGCAGTCAATTCGGCTTCTGCATCTTTACCGGAAGACGAACCCGCTGTTTCTATTTTAACTTTAACTAACTGGAACGGCCGATGAAAAATACCTTCCGTGTAATCCAGACTTTGAATACGATCAAATGGAATGTAACGCTTTTTCCGGACAAACAAACCCGATTCAATGCGCAATTCTTGAGCTTCAAACCAGTAATCAAAACGGCGCCATTTTATAATACCCGAAACTAACGTGAATACGAGAAGTACACCAAATAAAATCAACGACCAATACTGAATATACCATGGCGCTGTACTTTCTCCTTTGAAACCATTCACGAAAACCAAGATTACGAATGGACCAATCAAATCTTTCAACGCTTTCGCAGTCTCGACGACAGCTGATATCCAATGAAGTTTATAACGTTGCTCAGACATCATCTTTCGCCACCCTTGCAAACGTGGAAATACGGTTGCGCAGTTCATCTGCCTCTTCCGTCACGAGCGCAGGAATGGAATGATTAGTCGCTGCAGTAGAGATTGTGATGGAAGCCAGACCATACTTACGCAAAATGGGTCCTTCCGCTGTATCCACGTGCTGAACGCGCACCATCGGAATAAGCGTGCGATTGACGATGAATAATCCGTGTTGAAGCTCGATTTCCGCTTCACGTACTTCATAACGCCAGCGTTGCCAACGAATTTTCGGGAATAAATAAATGGATAAAAACGCATGCAATAGTACAACTATTGTAACGACGATCATAATCCAAATCGGCCAATCAAAAAAATACGATAGAAAACCTAAACCGACCGCAATTGCCAGAATGATCACGCTTTGAATCGTTCCATATAATCTCCAAACTGTTAATCCTTTTCTGGAGATTTGATTTGAAGGTTGCTGTCCCACGGGCCCACCTCTTTTCGAATTTCTACTCATATATACGCAACAATCGTGAAAACGTTTCATTCTAATCGATCATATCATATTCACGACAAAAAAATCCGGGCTGCTATAATGCAGGCCCGGATTTTTTACTTTTAATTCTTATCGTTCTGAACGAGTGCTACTGCTGCGTCTTGATGCGCCGTCTCTTCTTGCGCCATCACGAGGTCCGCTACTACGTCTATTTGAACCGCCAGCTGATGAACCGCCACCGCTTCTGCCACGTCCGCCTTGAGAACGTCCGCCACCGCTACGATTGCCACCTTTATAGCCGCCAGAACGTGATGATGAAGGTCTGCGTGAAGGTAATGGACGCTCTTCTGAAATACTTACAGGAGTCTCATCAACACTTTTAGTCAATGACTTAAGTGCTGCCGCCACAATTTCTTTTGCATCATGTTTCTCAAGCAGCTGCGCTGCTAATCCTGCATAATCCTCTGAGTTTTTCTGCTCAATTGTTTCTACCAATGAATCCACTGCATTTTTCTTCTGTTCAAGCAATGCCTCATCAGAAGTTGGTGGACGTAATGGAGTCATACGCTTCTTAGTCGTTTCCTCAACGATTCGAAGGTAACCCATTTCACGTGGTGTTACGAATGTAACAGCCACTCCGCTTTTACCAGCACGACCAGTACGGCCGATACGGTGAACATAGCTCTCTGGATCTTGTGGAATGTCAAAGTTGTAAACGTGTGTTACGCCTGAGATATCTAATCCACGTGCAGCTACGTCTGTCGCTACAAGTACATCGATTTTATTGTCTTTGAACTGACGCAAAACTGACATACGTTTTGCTTGTGTCAAGTCACCGTGAATTCCTTCAGCAATATAGCCGCGGATACTTAGTGCATGAGCCAATTCATCTACCCGGCGCTTTGTGCGTCCGAATACAATAGCCAATTCAGGCTGTTGAACGTTCAACAATCTTGATAGCACATCGAATTTCTCACGTTCATGTGATTTTACGAAGAACTGTTCAATGTTCTCAACAGTCATTTCTTTTGATTTGATTTTAACAATTTCCGGGTTTTTCATGAAAGTTTCTGCGATTTTACGGATTGGAGCAGGCATAGTTGCTGAGAATAGCAACGTCTGACGCTCAGCCGGTACGCTTGCAAGAATTGTATTGATATCTTCGATGAATCCCATGTTCAACATTTCATCCGCTTCATCCAAAACAAGTGTTTGAACGTGATCAAGCTTCAATGTTTTACGGTTGATATGGTCCAAAATACGTCCCGGTGTACCGACTACGATATTTGGATTATTACGAAGTGCACGGATTTGACGTCCGATTTCTTGTCCGCCATAAACGGAAAGTACTTTCGCACGGCTACCGTAGCCTACTTTATAAATTTCTTCTGATACTTGGATTGCCAATTCACGTGTTGGTGCGATGACCAATGCTTGAACCGCTGTGCTCTTTGGATCCAATTTTTCAATGATTGGAATACCGAATGCTGCCGTTTTACCAGTACCTGTTTGCGCTTGCCCGATTACGTCGCGGCCTTCCATACCAAAAGTGATTGTTCCCTCTTGGATTGGTGTTGCCTCTTCAAACCCCATGCGTAGCAAAGCGTTTTGTGTTGATTCACTAATATTCAATTCTGAAAACTTCGTCAAAATATTCAATCTCCTTTATTTCTCCATTTGACAATTGGTTACATCTGCAAATGAAAGCGCGGCAAATTCGAGCCATGTACTTTGAAAGTTGGGAGCGTTTCCGATATATCCATCTCTGGTTTATAAAAAGAATCTTCTAGAAGGATTCTTGTGGTTGAGAGGGGTCATATCAATTACACCTATCGTAATTGCGTCCAGATTTTTATACAGCACAATGTAAAACCCGTGACATACAAGGAAAGCTCGGTCCTTGCCGAGCGGTGAAAACAGCAAATCATTGCTAGTTTGCCTACTAATCACCGTTTTATTCAAAAAAAAGTACTCTCCGTATAGTATAACGGTAGAGTGCCGTGTAAATGTATCCAATTCCTTTTATCATCCTACCACGGCTTACACGAGACTGCAACGAATCCGCTTAAGTTCCATTAATCAGTCTTTGCCCATGAACTTCAGTACTTTCGCGAACCATACATGGCGGTCTTCGCTATAACAAATATGATGTTTACCATGTTCAGAATAAATCAGATGTTTTTCTTTTGATCCGAGCTGTTCGTACAGTAAGTCCGCTGTGACTGCTGGAACGATACCATCTTGCTTCCCCTGCACGATACAAACAGGCGTTTTGACTTGATGGTGATACGGTCGCACTAAGCGAACGACACGTAAAAACTCTAGCGCCACACGAACTGGTGTATTTGTCAGCTTATAGTTATACAGATGATAGAACGAGTCCGGAGGAAAATCCCTATATCTCAAGGACCTCATCATGATTCTAGCGTCTTCCAATAAAATACGCGGACTAATATATTTTGCCGCAGCACTTAATAGGACAAGCTTTTTTATCGGATAACGTAGCGCCAAATACATGGCGATCAAGCCGCCCATGGAGAAGCCGACGACTATGACGTCATCCACTTCTTTTTGTAGTCTTCTAAATTCTAATTCCGCGACCATCATCCATGATTTGGCTGTGCCTTTCTGTACACCCCGATCCATTTCATGTCCCGGTAAAACAGGTACTGCTACTTTCCAATCGGTATGATTCTGTAGAAATCTTTTGAATGGGGCGACTTCAAAAGGACCACCCGTGAATCCGTGAATGATGAGAACGCCTGTCGTCACAACTCTTCCTCTGTAAGCATCTCTATGATCCGTTCTAATTTCATTCCTCTAGATCCTTTGAACAGCACCACTGTCTGAGCCGTTAGTTTCGGGCGCAATGCCTCCGCAAGTAATACCGTGTCATTCGCCGTCCACATAATATCTCCAGGGTAATCCTTCAATTGCTCAGACAGCCACTTCATACGTGGTCCAAATAGCGCGATGCCATTTACGTTCATTTTCTTCAGTTCGTCCGCGAGCTCTTCGTGGTAGCGCTGTTCATCGGTACCAAGCTCCAGCATATCACCCAGGACGAGCCATTTGTTTTGTTTGACGGATGTTCCATCGATAAAACGGAACGCCGCACGCATGGAAGTTGGCGCTGCATTGTAGGCATCATTAATAAGTAATGAACCGTTTTTACCCGCTACAGGTTGCATACGCATATCCGTTAATGTTGTTTCACTTAATGACTCTTTAATTTGTTGTTCCGTTAGATCCAACTCTTTTGCGATCATAATCGCAGCTAGTGCATTCTTCACTTGATGAGAACCGTAAACAGGAATGGTAAACTGTCCTTCCAGCTTACCGGTTACAGTGAATGAACTACCTTTATCGGTAGATATAATTTGTTGGGCAGTCAAATCCGCTTGTTCATAGCCGAATGACACACTGCGTAAACCCGGCTGTTGCTGTACTAATCCTTTTAATAACGGTTCGTCCCCATCGTAGAGCAACATACCGCCACTCACTAGACCATCGATGATTTCGAACTTCGCCTTTGCGATCCCTTCACGAGAACCGAGGTCTTGCATATGCGCCTCACCAATGTTCGTTATGACTGCAAACTGTGGTTTAGCAAGCGTTGATAGGAAATTAATTTCCCCGAAGCCGCTCATTCCCATTTCAAGGATTGCAACTTCCGTGTCGTCTTCGACAGCTAATAACGTTAGCGGCAAACCAAGCTCATTATTGAAGTTGCCTTCCGTTTTTTTGACCTTGCGATAAGGTGACAATACCCCTGCTATCAGATCCTTTGTCGACGTTTTACCATTCGACCCTGTGACTCCGATGACAGTACACGTCAATTCACTTCGATAGCTACGGGCCATTTGCTGCAATGCGAGCTCTGAATCTTCGACAAACAGCAGTGGTATATCTGAGGGTGGGTTCGGTTCATCTTTCAGCCAAAGTGCTGCGATTGCACCTTGCTCAATCGCCCCTTTGACGTATTGATGACCATTCACTTGTTCACCTCTAAATGGGATGAACAAGTCACCCGCCCGCACATTTCGTGAATCAATACTGACACCTGTAACAAGTTGCTCTGCGATATGCTGTCCTTCCGCCTGAAGCCATTTCTGGATCGTTGATAGATTTCGTTTCACGTTACTTCCTCCACTCAGTCCATTGTATATTGCAGTTGTTGTTTTTCTGTATGGCGTTCTATTGCCAGCTCAATTAGCTGATCGATTAATTCAGGATAAGTCAATCCAGATTTCTGCCATAGTAACGGGAACATACTTGTCGGTGTAAAGCCAGGTAATGTATTCACCTCATTGATCAATACTTCATCGTCTGCCGTAACGAAAAAGTCTGCTCGTACGAGTCCTGAACAGTCTAGAACTTTAAATGCACGGATTGCCATGTCTTTCATATGCTCTGCGACAGCACCGGGCACTTCAGCTGGAATAGATAATTCCGTACTTTGGTCTTTATATTTCGCTTCATAGTCGTAAAAGTCAGCAACCGGACGGATTTCCCCCGCTACCGATACTTTAGGATAATCGTTACCGAGAACCGCCATTTCAATCTCACGTGCCACTATTCCTTGTTCCACAATAATTTTGCGATCAAATTTCAATGCCAGCTCAATCGCTTTTTCGAGCGACTCGCGATCATCTGCTTTACTAATGCCGACGCTCGATCCAAGATTTGCGGGTTTAACGAACATTGGATAAGAAAGTTCTTGTTCCGCTTGATCTAATAATTGCTCGGCGTGTTCTTTCCACGTACTGCGAATGAAATGGATATATGCAACTTGCGCTAGCCCCGCTTGAGCGAATAATTGTTTCATCACAACTTTATCCATACCTGCTGACGAAGCGAGTACTCCGTTACCTGCGTATGGAATATTTAAGACTTCAAATAACCCTTGTACTGTTCCATCTTCCCCGTTCGTTCCGTGAAGAAGTGGCAAAATGACGTCGGGCATATCCCCTTGCAAAAAACTTTCAATATGATCGGGCTTTGGTTGTTCATTTTTCAGACGTAATGTCTCAATCTCTGTAACCGGTCCAGTCAACGGACTACCTTTTAACCATTCACCTTGCATCGTTATATAGATTGGTAACACTTCATATTTATCTAAATCAAGCGCCTCTGTTACTGCGAGCGCTGTAGAAAGCGACACTTCATGCTCTGCGGATTTCCCGCCATATACTAAACCTAACCGTCTTTTCATGTAATCTCCTCACATTCCGTAGTTTTCATTCATACAGTTTACCATGAATAGAGCCAATTCATGAATGAAAAACCAACGTTCTTCATTCTTTTTACTTCTCGTAGAAACCAATCATTTCACAACTCGTCTATTAATGGGTGTACTTCTTAAAAAGTTTTGCGATATAATAGGTATTTATAGTAAGAGAATACTAGCTTAAGAAAAGGTGAGTTCATAATTGAAACAAACAAACAGGCTAGGTGAACGATTCGACTGGACACTTGCCTTTATCATTTTGCTTTTCGCGATTGTCAGTTTTTTCGTCATTGGATCCGCTCAAACCTCTGAGCAATATACACAGAACTTCGTTTTAAAACAAGTGAGATGGTATATACTCGGTTCTTTCATCGTAGCGATGGTCATGTACTTTGAACCCGATCAATATAAAAAGTTCGCTTGGTATTTCTATGGCTTTGGTATTTTCTTGTTGGTTTTTCTTATGTTAGCTCCCGGCGGTCCAGGTCAAATTGCCGAAATGCGCTACAGCGCAAAACGATGGTTGCACTTGCCCGTCATTGGAACAATCCAGCCTGCTGAGTTCATTAAGACATTCTTTATTATCGGACTTGCCAAGTTGGTTAGCACGCATAACGAACGCTCGTTAAACAGGACCTATACGACAGATCTTCTATTACTCGGTAAAATTGCGCTGACGCTTGTCGTTCCATTGTTTCTCATCATGAAGCAACCCGACCTCGGAACTTCACTCGTCTTCATTTCGATTACTGCTGCCATCGTCATCGTTTCTGGAATATCATGGAAAATACTCGTGCCTGTCTTTTCATTTGGAGCGGCAGCCGCAGGAGGTATTCTTTGGATGTCTCTGTTCGCACAAGACATGCTCGACAAATTCGGGTTTTCACCTTATCAGTTCAAACGTGTCTATTCTTGGCTCGATCCGTACTCTTACCCGACAGACGAAGGGTATAACTTGATTACTGCGATGACTGCAATAGGCTCAGGACAACTGACAGGTAAAGGTTTTCTAGAACGCGTTGTATACATCCCTGAGAATCACACGGACTTTATCTTCAGTGTAATAGGAGAAGAGTATGGTTTTATCGGCGCTTGTTTGGTGATCACGCTGTATTTCATTTTAATTTACCACTTAACGAAAGTTGCTCTTTCTTTGCATGATCCGTTCAGCGTGTATGTTTGTACGGGCGTCATTGCAATGATCGCGTTCCACGTATTTGAAAATATCGGCATGAATATTCAGCTGTTACCTATTACAGGTATCCCTCTCCCATTCATAAGTTATGGGGGAAGTTCTTTATTTAGTAATATGCTGGCGATTGGCTTGATTTTCAGCATGAAGTTCCATCAGCGAACGTATTTATTCGATGCGGATGACAATGACTAACTGTAAATGAATACTGCCTCCCTTTCCGAGCCTTCACAAATTGTGTAGAATGTATAGGAAAGGGAGGTTTTTTTATGTCAACTTTACCAAATTGTCCAAAATGCCAATCCGAATACACTTATGAGGATGGGAACCTTCTCGTTTGCCCAGAATGTGCATATGAATGGACACCTGGATCGATGGAAGAATCCGATCCATCCGGTATGCCGGAGATCAAGGACGTAAATGGCAATGTGTTGCAGGATGGAGATTCTGTGACAGTCATTAAAGATTTGAAAGTAAAAGGAAGTTCCAATGCTTTGAAGATGGGAACGAAAGTGAAAAGCATTCGTTTAGTCGACGGTGACCATAACATCGATTGTAAGATTGATGGATTTGGCGCAATGCAACTAAAATCGGAGTTTGTGAAGAAAATTTAAAACATAAACTAACGCAAAAAGCTCATCCTCGAATACATTCGGGGATGAGCTTTTTGTATGGTCTGTTAGTTAATTCGCTTGAACGGGTGGTGCTTGTACGGCAGGCGTCAATGCTTGCAACATATCACTTCTGGATTTTGTGAGTTTTGCGGAAACACCAAGCTTCGCCAAATTGGAAATAATTTTCTTGAAATCCATTTCTTTAGCCACTTCTTCCACCTCAACCTTCATAGTTCGTTATATAGACGTTTGATCGCTCGTGAAGTTCTAGTTTTTATAGAATCTTTTTATTATCTTTATTATAACACTTTAACCACCTTTTAAATCTTTCATTTATGTTACATTTTCACCAATTATGCAAGTTTTAAACCTTATAATGTAAAATCACATGTTTTGACATACCCCCCACACGTATATTAAAGTACATATATACGAAAGGTGGCAGATATCGAGTGACGTTACTTCCTGAAGATCCCTCTCTGGATGAAGTAGAAATTTCTTGCCGTAAGAGTCATCATCCGGAAGAAATTAAGACGAACTTGACTCATCGTCTGAACCGCATCGAAGGTCAAATACGTGGTATTAAAGGTATGGTAGAGCGCGATGTTTATTGTGATGATATTATTACACAACTATCCGCTACACAATCCGCGCTAAACAGTGTGGCGAATGTTTTGTTAGACGGACACTTAAAAGGCTGTGTTAAAAATAGGTTAGCTGAAGGCGACGAAGAAGTGTTAGACGAATTAGCTAAAACTATAGCTAAATTAATTAGAAAATAGGAGGAATTTTAAATGACTACAACTACATTGAACGTAAAAGGTATGACATGTAATCACTGTGTACAAGCAGTAGAAGGTGCATTAACAGAATTATCCGGAGTTGAACGTGCTTTAGTTGATTTGAAAGCAGAAAACGTAGTCGTACAATTTGATGATTCTGTTGTAACCGTTGATAAAATGACAGAAGCCATTGAAGATCAAGGATATGACGTCGAAGCGTAACAAGAAAGGTGACCAGCATCATGAATGAGCAAAAAAGAGAAATTGCTATTACTGGTATGACATGTGCCGCTTGTGCAAATCGCATTGAAAAAGGGTTGCAACGAATGGAAGGTGTTTCGACAGCTACTGTCAATTTTGCTACTGAAAAAGCGGCTGTTACATTTGATTCCGAGCAAGTTGAATTAACAGAAGTGGAAGACCGAATTCGCAAGCTCGGTTATGACGTACTGATGGAAGAAGTGAACCTCAACATTAACGGTATGACATGTGCTGCTTGTTCCGCGCGAATTGAAAAAGTGTTGTCGCGTATGCCTGGCATTCAATCCGCCACCGTCAACTTGGCTCTTGAAACAGCTCATGTAAGCTATGATCCTGCCGCTTTGGAATTGACAGACATTTTGCAGAAGGTCAAAAAAATTGGTTATGAGGCAGCACCCCGAGCAGAAGAATCGGAAGGTCAAACAGATCATCGACAGAAAGATATCGATGAAAAGACACGCAAGCTGATTATTTCCTCTATACTTTCATTACCACTCTTGTGGACCATGTTTGCACATTTCTCCTTCACTTCTTGGATGTATGTGCCCGAAATTTTCATGAATCCATATTTTCAGTGGATATTAGCAACACCTGTTCAGTTTTGGATTGGTGCAACGTTCTATAAAGGTGCGTATGCAGCTCTACGTAATGGTAGTGCCAATATGGACGTACTGGTTGTACTCGGTACGTCCGCCGCATATTTCTACTCGGTTTATCTGGTTTTGACGGGTTACGCACTGGACCATGGCTTATATTTTGAAACTAGCGCAGTGTTGATTACATTGATTTTATTAGGGAAATTATTCGAGGCACGTGCAAAAGGTCGCTCTTCAGATGCAATCAAAAATCTGATGAAGCTGCAACCGCAAGTAGCTATTCTTGAACGCAACGGAGAAACTGTGGAAATATCCATCCATGAAGTAACACATGGAGATATTTTAGTCATTCGACCAGGAGCTTCTATACCCGTTGACGGAATAGTGCTATCTGGATCTTCCGCAGTGGATGAATCGATGCTAACGGGCGAAAGCCTACCTGTAGAAAAACAAGAAGGCAATGATGTGTTTGCCGCCACCGTGAATGCCAATGGTTCATTACGGATAAAAGCATCGAATGTCGGAAAAGACACGATGATTTCAAATATTATTCGCGTCGTCGAGGAAGCACAAGGTTCAAAAGCACCGATTCAGCGACTGGCTGATCGGATATCCGGAGTGTTTGTCCCTATCGTCGTCGGCATTGCGATTATTACGTTCCTTATATGGTATTTCATAGTTGCACCAGGTAATTTTGAAGCTTCTCTAACAAGCATGATTGCCGTTCTCGTCATCGCGTGTCCTTGTGCACTTGGTCTTGCTACTCCTACTTCCATCATGGCGGGTTCAGGACGTGCAGCGGAAGAAGGCGTGTTGTTTAAAACTGCTGAAGCGATGGAACAAACCCGCTCGATCAATACCATTGTATTTGATAAAACTGGAACGATTACAAAAGGTCTTCCAGAACTAACAGATTTCCACGTTCGCGATGAAAAACAGCGTATATCTTTACTCTCACTTGCCGCGGCATCTGAAAGTGATTCCGAGCATCCAGTTGCTAAAGCTATTACGTCCCACGGATTGCAACAGGTTTCTACATTGCCTATTGTGGATTCATTCGAAGCGATTCCCGGTTACGGAATTCAAACTGTAATTGATGGGAAAAATATTTTGCTAGGAACAAAAAACCTACTGTCTCGCCATAATGTGGAATTTGATTCGACGATTGCTTCTGTAGAACAAATGGAAGGCGACGGCAAGACCGTTATGTTCATGGCGGTAGACGGCGTACATGAAGCAATCATTGCGGTTGCCGATACGATTAAAGATACATCGAAGCAAGCAATTGCTGAACTTCGTGCGATGAACCTTGAAGTCATTATGTTAACTGGCGATCAGCATACGACAGCTCAGGCGATTGCAAACACTGCAGGCATAGATCATGTTATCGCAGGCGTACTACCGGACCGTAAAGCAGAGGTCATCCGCTCCTTACAAGCCGAAGGTAAGCGCGTGGCTATGGTCGGCGATGGTATTAACGATGCACCTGCTCTTGCGGTAGCCGATATTGGTATGGCTATGGGTACCGGAACGGCGGTCGCGATGGAAGCGGCTGACGTGACGCTCATGCATGGTGATTTGTTGCGTGTAGTTGATACGCTGAAAATGAGTGAGTTGACAGTCAGAAATATTAAGCAGAACTTATTCTGGGCGTTGGCGTATAACTCTATTGGCATTCCGATTGCGGCAGTTGGTTTGTTAGCTCCATGGCTAGCAGGTGCCGCAATGGCATTTAGTTCGGTTTCAGTCGTGTTGAACGCTTTGCGTTTGCAGCGTGTGAAGCTGCACTAAGAAAAGGTATAGAGCTGTCCCAGGAGTAGTTAATGACTTCTCGGGGCAGTTTTTTCCGTTCTGAAGTTAGTGCCCTATAAAAATATATAGGAAAGCATCAGTAGTTTTCGGTGTGGAGATTTCTGTTACTAGGGAAATGCTTTTGCAACAGTCCCCTGCTGTAGGATCAATCCACTCATAAATATGAACTACCTCTCCCTCACTGCTACTTGAATGATCCTCCTATTCATCGTACGATGAGAAAGAAACTATTCATTCAGAAAGCAGGTTACATATGAAGAAAACGATCTTATTATTGATGTCCGTCCAGTTTTTCGTTTATCTTGGTTTCGGCATTATCATTCCTATTTTACCTGAAGTCATCCTCGCTGAAGGCTTTTCGGAAGTACATGTCGGTGGCTTGTTGACAATTTATGCTCTATCTTCATTTTTCACAGCACCATTATGGGGCGCACTTTCAGACCGCACTGGTAGAAAGAAACTGATCATGATTGGGTTGCTCGGCTTCAGCATCAGCTTCTTTTTATTCGCAGCATTCATGCACCACATTGTATTGCTATATGTTTCACGCGTAGTAGGTGGTATTTTCTCAGGTGCGCTGTATACGGCCGTAACTGGTTTTGTCGCTGATATCACGACGGAGGAGAATCGTAATAAGTATATGGGTCTGCTCGGTATGTCAATCGGGCTTGGATTCATCTTTGGTCCTGCAATCGGTGGTATTCTTGGTGACGTTCAGTTGCAATTACCATTCATCGCGTCGGGTACTTTAACGTTATTATTAACAGTGTACGCTATGATTATTCTGAAAGAGCCAGATCGTCATAGTGAAGGCAATAAACGGGCGATTATTCCGAAAGGCGCTTCTACCTTATGGACCTATCGTATTCGTTATCTATTTATCACTTCATTTATTATCACCTTTTTACTTGCCGGTGTGGAAGCCACATTCCAACTCTTCCAAATCGATAAAATTCAAATTACACCTTTGCAACTAGGGTATTTGTTTATGGCGAGTGGTCTTGTTGACGCAGCTATTCAAGGTGGCGTGGTACGACGTGTGAAAAATGGTACCGAAACTTCTTGGATTATCGTTGCGCAGGTCGTTACAGCAATTGGTCTTATACTCATTCCATTTTCCACAAGCTTGCTATGGGCAGGGTTTGCAATGAGCGTATTCACTGCAGGTAACGCACTGGTCCGAACAGTACTCGTATCCCTTACTACTAAAGAGTCAGGTGGTATGTATGGTACCGCAGCAGGTCTCTCATACTCTATGGATAATATGGGCCGAATTATTGGACCGTTGTTATTTACGTGGGTATTCACTATGCAGGCAGGTAATATGTACTTTGTTTCCGCCATTATAGCGTTACTATCTATAGGTCTCGTATTTATTTTCCGCAAATCCACACGCTCTATGCGAAACACAGCGGACCAAATTGCTTGATATAAAGCAGAAGAAACTTCACCTTCTTTTATAAATAGGTTATTTATTCGCAACTCCGCTATACTAAAGGAATAGTATATATCCTACGGGAGGAAACATATGACGCAAGTAATTAGTTTGATTATCACAAGCACGTTGATTATTAATATATTTCTCGCGATTGCTTTGATATTTTTAGAGCGCCGGGATCCTACAAGTACTTGGGCATGGTTGCTTGTGCTGTTTTTTATTCCGATTTTAGGTTTCATTATCTATTTATTACTTGGTAGGCAATTACGTCAAAAGCACTTATTCCGCTGGGAAGGCAGGAATAAGATTGGTATTGAAAAGCTTATTAGTTATCAACTCGAAGCTATAGAAAATGAGACATTTGAGTTTCTAAAGACCGATACGGAAGAATATGACGATATGATTTATTTGCATTTACGCAATAATCATTCCGTACTGACACAAGATAACGATGTGCAAGTATATACGGATGGTCGCGATAAATTTGACGCATTGCTTGAAGACTTGGAACACGCTCGTGATCATATCCATATTCAGTATTATATTTTCCGACTGGACGGTATAGGAAAGCAGATTGAAGAGATTTTGATCAATAAAGCGAAATTAGGTGTAAAAGTACGAATGCTGTTTGATGATATTGGTTCACGTGGTTTGCACGTAAAGAACTTTCATGAATTGATTGATAGTGGTGGCGAAGTAGCGGCATTCTTTCCCGCCTTGCTCCCCTTGATCAATCCTCGTTTAAATTACCGGAACCATCGGAAAATTGTCATTATCGACGGGCGGATTGGTTATATCGGTGGATTTAACGTTGGAGATGAATATTTGGGACTCAGCAAAAAGTTTGGTTACTGGCGCGATACACATCTTCGAATCGAAGGAAGCGCGGTTCATCCATTACAAACCCGCTTTATACTCGATTGGAATCAAGCATCTCCTAAAACAAATCTTCAATACAATGAACGATTCTTCCCAGCGATTCCCCGCAAAGGAGATGTCGGCTTACAGATTGTGTCTAGCGGACCTGATTCCGAGTGGGAAGATATTAAAGATGGCTATTTGAAAATGATATTTCAAGCAAAAGACTACATCTATATTCAGACGCCTTATTTTATTCCTGATACCAGCATGCTAGATGCGCTTCGGATCGCGTGTCTGTCAGGCGTAGACGTACGGATTATGATCCCTAATAAACCGGACCATATGTTTGTTTACTGGGCGACCTATTCGAATGTCGGTATTTTACTAAAAGCTGGAGCGAGAATATATATTTATGAAAATGGTTTCATCCATGCCAAGCAAATTGTAGTAGATGATCAAGTGTCGTCTGTTGGAACAGCTAATATAGACGTCCGTAGTTTCCGCTTGAATTTCGAAGTGAATGCTTTCATCTATGATCGAAAAAAATCACATGAATTGGCAGAGATTTTCGAAGAAGATATTCAAAACTCAACCGAGCTGACACTAGATGCTTACTTGGGGCGTGAGCGATTGATTAAACTAAAAGAATCCATTTCACGCTTACTCTCCCCCATCCTATAATAAAAAATAGCCAACAGAAGATCATGATCTTCTGTCGGCTATTTTTATCGTACACCTAAATATTCTTCTAAAGTGATGTTTCGTTTAAATATTTGTTCAGCTTTATCTTTCCCAACATAACGATAGTGCCAAGATTCATGCATGTAACCAGTCTTATCTTCTTTTCCTTCAGGGTAGCGAAGGATAAATCCGTATTGATGGGCATTGGCAGCAAGCCACTTAGCTGCTTCTGTATCACCGAAGGAATTCGATGCCCAATGTTTTTCATGATTGACTTCACCAATATCAAATGCAAGCCCTGTCTGATGCTCTGAATAGCCAGGACGCGCACTATACCGATCAGCCGCTTCTTGCCCGTCTCTTTCCACATATCGGTTATATAAGGTGACTTGATAGTCATACGAACGATACGTACTGAAAGCCTGCAGATTAATGCCAGATGTAACGGCGGATGCAGCTAACTCATCGAATGCCTCTCTCGCTTCCTCGCTTTCTCCAGGTGCATAGTCCTCCGGTAAAGGATATTGTTTATTGGCAAGCAATACACCTTTAATGAGCTTCGGTTCTTTAGGTAACTTCTGTCCTTTTATATAGCCAGTGGGATTAGAAGGTGGCACTGCTTCCCCTCCAGACTCTTCCTCCCGTACTTCCTCTTCTTTAGGATCTTCTTCGATTAATGGTTCATCTGTCTCTCGAAGCAGTTCTTCACTCGGTACGTCAGAAGGCGATGTGTTTTCTTCACTACGTCCTGTCATATCCGTACTATCTGAATCGGCAGGTTCATCTATCTCTTGAAAGTCAGCAGTTGGTTCTGATTCATTTTGAATACTGTCAACCGCCTTTTTCATACTCCATCCGTTCGTTCCAATCCATATCACACTACCAATAAGGACAATAAAGAGTAGAATGATCCCTCCATTTATCCATTTATTTTTCCGCCTACGTTTTCCGGAAGAAAGTTCATCATTTTTATTTCTCATACTATACCCTGCTTTCTTTCTGATTCACTTATCAAATTGCTACTCTCATTGGATGCAATTTATACACTTTTTCAAACTATGTATTCTAGTGTATCACCATTTTTCTTTTTCGTCTGTCTATGCTAGTATTTACGTAACTTAAGATTCAACCATTATTGTGAGGTCATGCATTTGAATAATCAACGTTGGCTCTCGATGAGTTTTTTCGTATTTTTCTTTACATGGGGTATCTTTTTACCCTATTGGACAGGTTGGTTGACTTCAGCAAAAGGTCTATCAGTAACACAAGCTAGCGTCTTGATGGGTGTAGGTATGATCGCTAGGTCCTTCTCCACGTTCTTCCTATTTCCGTACGCTACGAGAAATATGTCACTTCTGCGTGTTATACGTTGGACTACTTTTTTATCCTTTATTCTCGCGCTTGCTTATCTCCCGGAAAGTCCTTTTGCGGTTTTGTTTGGTTTAACGGTTTTATTCAGTTCCATATATCCTATCATCCTGCCAAGCGTCGAGAGTGGTGCTTCGTTATTGATGCAAAACGAACGAATACATTATGGCAAAAGCCGCTCATTCGGTTCAATCGGCTATACTGTCGCCTTACTATTAATTGGTACGGTAACGGCAATCTGGAGTGAACAAGCGATTTTATATATGATGATTATCGGCCTCGGTATGGGCTTGATATTTTTCTTTCAACCCGCCCCAGTTGCATTGCAACTTCATCCCGTTGCAGATTCGGCCGCTCAAAAGGGTCAATTACGGGTTTTGTTTGCCAATAAATCGTTTGTTACAGTTCTATGTATTGCGATTTTACTACAAGGCTCGCATGCTTCTTATTATAACTATGGTTTTATCTTTTTGGATGATATGGGAATCAACGGTTTTTATATCGGGTTGATCCTTAATATCGCCGTGCTGTTTGAAATTATATTTTTTACACAAGCAGATCGGTTGCTTGCAGGAGTCAAGACGTCGACTATTTTCTTAATAGCCGCAATCGGTTCTACCATTCGTTGGATTTCCATCTTCCTCTTTCCTATGACTAGTGTATTTATCGCAACACAGGTTCTCCATTCAGTATCATTCGGCATGGCACATTTTGCATTCATTCAATACATATCGAAAAACGTACCGAATCAGCTCATCGCTTCCGCACAAGGCGTCTATGCGGCAGTGGCAATGAGTCTCAGTATTGCCATTCTGACTTTCCCTGCTGGGTATTTATATGACCTATCGCCGCGCTTCGCATTTCTCAGTATGGCTATTTGTGCCATAGGTGCATTAATTTTGATTTTGGGGACAAAGCAGCAAATTTCTCGTAAAATTGAATAAAGGAAAGGCCGCTGATTTAATTGCGGCCTTTCCTTTTATTAAAATAGTAAGACGTACGCTAATGCGCCAAGTGAACCTATCCCGAAAAATAATGCCATCCAAAGCATCCATTTCGCTTCACGCATCAGACCTTGGTTTCTATACATAATAGTTCGTGCGGCATTGGTGAAGGTAAACATGATCAGCATAAACAGAATCGCAAACTCTAAATTTAACTTGATGATAAAATACAGCGCTGCCGCTGCAGAAGCTGTAATTGCCAAGCCCATGATCCATTTCAATTTCATGCGCCTCTTCCTCTCCATTGTTGAGAACAAAAAAAGCTGGTATGCACCAGCTTTTTCTGTACCTTACTTTTCTTCCACGACTGGCGGTTCAACATGTTTAAAGTAAAACTTGCGTCCAAGATATGTTTGGAAGATTAACAGTAATCCTCCGACTGCCCAATATAGCGGCAATGCAGCCATTACAGTATACGAAATGAACATAATCATAATAGGTGACATGTAAATAAATAACTTCATTTGTTTTTGTTGCTGTTCAGGCATCGTCCACAATGAAACACGTGCTTGGACAAAGTATACAGCTCCGGCTACTAACATCATAATAATATCCGGTTCACCGAGTTTAAACCATAAAAATTCATGATTTTTCACTTCAGGTGGTGCATAAAGGATAGCAAAGTATAAGCCCATAATGATCGGCATTTGAATTACAAGTGGTAAACAGCCCATATTTAACGGATTGACACCATGCTTAGAATACAGTCCCATCATTTCTTGCTGAAGCTTCATTTGCTCTTCTTTATCCTGAGATTCCTTGGATGCTTTCATACGCTTTTGGATATCTTCCATTTCTGGTCGAAGTCCATCCATCTTTACCTTCATCTCTTGTTGAGATTTATAGTTCTTTAACATCAACGGCATCAAAACTACCCGTATTGCTACAGTAATCAGTACGATCGCAAAACCGTAATTACCATTGAACGCTTCCCCAAGATAATGAAGCAGCCAATCCATCGGTCTAACAAATGTACTGTAGAAAATCCCTGTTTTGTTTTCCACACCAGAACAACCGCTCAAAAACACAGCAGTAATTGCTAATAAACTTACGAGCCCTATTCTTTTCTTCAATGGTTTCACCTACGCTATCTCAAACTAAAGAAAAGTATACAGCAAACAGAGGTAAATTTACAGTGAATCACCTTTTTTTATAGTGAAACGAAAGTAATTTCCGTCCAAGTCCTTCCGAAAGCGTCGAGGGGTTAACCCCGTATACTTTTTAAAGACACGTGTGAAATAACTTTGGTTACAGAAATGAAACTTCTCTGCAATATCTACTATCTTTAGATTAGTAAAACGTAAATAAAATTGTATATCTTCTATTTTGCGGATTGTAATATACTCTACTAACGTAACTGTTGTATGTTCTCGGAATATGCGAGAAAGATGACTAGTACTTACATTGAAATGTTTGGCGATTTCTTCAACGATTAATTGCTTTTCAACGTTTTCATTTATGTACTGAACCACTTCATTGACCGTTTCATGTGTTAGGGAAGGTTTTAGTTTTCCTTTGAGGATATAGCAGTAGAACTCGACTAATTCGTCTCCAATTTCGACTAAGTTTTCTCTATGCAAATTGGTTTCGATCATTTCAATACAAGCGACATTAAATATAAAGGAATTTTCATCATTGAAAATAGATTCTTTCTGTAATCGTCTGGTGATGACGGAAGAGAGGATCACGAAATAATATTTGATGACTCCAAATGAATGTTTCGATTTATACCCATCCAAAATCTCCTCAATTTCCTTAAGCGTGGAGCGCGCACCATCTTTTTCTAGATTAAAAATTTGTGTAAGTAATTTATTTTCAAGATAAAAAAACAACTCTGCTTGCTCTCTATTTCCCTCTTTCTCAATAATACTGATCAAATCTATAGTAGAAGCTTCTGTACTCTTGCCAGTCATGAGTTTCACCCCACTCATTCTATATATATGACTATGCAAGACATATATCTATATGTACATTATTTTACCTTATTCCCCAAGATTATCTACCCCTTTTGTATTTAACGCTATATAAATACTAAAAGCGCCCCTTAAAAGGGAGCGCTTTTAGTATTTACCTATGATTGATTTTAGTTGGAATTACTATCTTTTTCTGCTTCCTTAGTTGATTCATCCTTGTTATAAAGCGGCTTATTATCGCTTGTGTCTTCATTTTTCTTATAAAGACCATCTTTTTTCGAAGCCTTTTTATCTGGATCCTGTACTTCTTGGTTGTAATAATGAACACTTGTCTGTGCTCCCTCGGATACCATGTTGTTATCTCCTAAGTCTGTTGGGTCTGAATGTCCTACCTTTTCAGTTGCTTGGTCAACCAACTTATTGTTATTGACAAATGTGTCTACCTTTTCCTTCAACACTCCTACTGTCTCCATTGCCTTATCACGATTTTCTTTTTTACTAAAGAAAGCGTAAGCTCCTGCTGCAAGTGTTGCAAATAATAACCCATTTGATTTTTTAGCCATATTTACCATCCTCCGTCGTAATCTAATTGTAGTGAATTTCTATCTACTGCTTAATATACCCTGCAGTCTTACTTTCAAACGTTTACAGTTCGGTTAGTTACTTAATAATTGTGAATTTAGGATGTAAATGTCTTTTTATCGTCTATTTCATACTTCACGTATCATTTATAGTTTTATAAGTTACACAAGCAGTAGTTCTCGTTTTCATCGTACAGTAGTTTTGCAGAGCCTAATTTGTTATACTATATAGAAAGAGAACTAGAGGTGAGATCACTATGATTCGTAAAATGACAGTAGAGGATATTCAAGATGTTCAAAAGATTGCCCATACGTCTTGGCAACATACATTTCAACCACATATACCTGAAGAAGTGATCGAAGAATATATTGAGCGTACGTATTCCGATTTAATGTTGAAGAAGCAATTGGAAAAGACGATGGTATTGCTCGCGATAGATGAGCAAGGGAATTCCATCGGGTATTTAAGCTATACACCGATTGATGTGGATGGTGAGAGTGAATTGACAGCTCTTCACATGCTTCCCGAGTATTTAAATAGTGGATATGAGGAAGCATTGTTAAAAGAGGCACTAGGGACGTTGCAGGAAGCAGTAAATGTTGATGTGTATGTCGATCAGAATGATATGGTTCTTCAAGATTTTTATGCAAAACAAGGATTTAATTTTATTGAGTCGTTCGCTGAGCTATTTGAAGGTATTTCCGTGAATACACTTCATTATTCATTGCCTATCACGCAACCTGCACATACCTAATAGAGGTGTAAATCAGTTAATAGAATGGCGCCGGTTGATCCACATTGCAGACCCACGCTTTCCGGTGGGGCAGGCCGTCGTTCATTTATGATAAACCAACGTATTCTCTTATAATCAAAGTGTCTATCAGACCTAATAATAAATACCCTTTTCTTAAAGAAAAGGGTATTTATGTGTCTATAACCATTTAGTTCATCCAGTTAGTTTCCGTGGAGACGTATTCATCAGGTGAAGGTCCTGGTGCCATTGATGGCTTCTTTGTAAAACAAAGAATGGCCGCAATGTAAAGTAGGATGGATGGTAAGGATAGGAATCCACCTAACAGACCTGCAATAATGAATAATATACCGGCTGTTTTAGCACTCTTATTGTTCCAGACTTTTACTAGACCGATAATGTTCAATATCAAGCCTATGAATGCTACAACTACTAAAACCCATATGATAGTAGAAAAAGAGCCCATAAACGACATCAACATATCCACTTCTTCAGTGTTTAATACGCCCTCACTCACAATGCCTTTACGGAACTCATCCATGAATGTTGGATCAGTGCTTGCCATATTCCAAATGAATGCTACTAGGGCAGTACCTAAAACACTCAGTGTCAATAAAACAGCTGATATGATACCGAGTACGCGCTCTGCTGTACGATTAATCATTCCACATCATCCTCTTCTTCTAATTTGTTTCTCTATTACCTATACGCAAGGAAATGAGAAAAGTTTCAAAAATGATGTGGAACATCTAGAACGTACCGTTCCATCATACAACTTATGCTTTTACATCGTTATAATCATCACTTCGTTCGAACGCATTCACTACATATGAACAGACTGCTTTCATCTTCAATCCTTTTTCACGTGCATTGTCAGCTGCTTGGTCAAGTAATTTTTTTGCGACTCCTTGGCCACGCAACGAATCATCTGTATAAGTATGTGTCATCGTCATGACTCCATTTTCTTCAGTCCACTCGATTTCTGCTTTTACATCGCCTGCTACTTTATATTGATACGCATATTTCGTTCCGCCTAAAACCACAAGCTCAAAATCCATTCCCTCGCGCTGCTCAGCATCCTTTTTTTCACTCATGCATATCTCTCCTTTGTAGTTATACTTCTACCCTATAACGTACCACAGTGACAACTTAACTAAACAAAGATTTAAGAGAATCCGCCATGTTTCTGAAAAACTCTTTTACCTTTTCCCAGAAACTCGGATCTATATCGCCTAATTTATCTTTAATTTTCGATGCCATATCGGACAGCTGTTCATTAAGCTTCGAGAAATCGATATCCAGTTTCGAAATCCGATCCATTAGGTCAATTAATAATTGACGATCTGCTTCGCTTAACTCTATATTGAATTTCTGCAATTGATCTTGGACGATCTGCTCTACGTCTTCCTTTGTCGCAGGCTTTTGTTCAGAGATTTGTTTTTTGATTTCTGTCAGCAACTTAGCTACTTCGTCTTGATCGACGCCCGCTTTTTCTGAAAGCTTCGTTGCCAGACTCAATTCATCATTAGCTACATCCGTACGTTCAGTATCGAGAACCTCACCTGACACTTCATACGCTTTGTAGATTCCAACAAGAGCCGAGTGACCCGTCACCTTTTTGGGTGAGGCAACCTCTACAACAGCATCTTCAATACCTGCTGTCAACATAGCAGTAGCGTACATGTCCGCCGTTACTTGTGTGATATTATCCGGAGTCACAATGTTAATAACGAGGCCTTCGCCTTCTTCTTGTCTGGTAATTTTAGCGGATGAATACATTCGGGCATTTCGATCACCGCCAGGAATATATCTGATTAAATCATTACCGTCCACTGATAATTCTTCCACTTCAGCTTCGTTGGCAACTGATAGACTTTCTTTCACACTCGCTTTTTCACTATCCGATAAATTTGAACCATATACTACAATTGGAACTCCGAGCTTTTCATTAATGACTTCATCTGCTGATACTGCAGCTGGCGCTATGATCGCTACCATCATCATGAAAGCCAATAGAGTGGCTAATCCTTTTTTCATACAGTCAATCCTCCTTGTTCTATATGTATAGATACGTTGAGGTCCAGGAAAAAGTTGCGTTTATTATAATATTAGTGTTGTCCAACCATCTTGTTGTGTAATTCTACGTTCTCTCATCAACGTGCCGAGTGCCCGTTTGAAGGCTCCCTTACTCATCTGAAACATCTCATCAATTTCTTCAGGAGTGGATTTATCGGTAAATGGCATTTTACCACCAGACTGTTGCAAATACGCTAAAATTTGTTCACCATCTGTTTGTAAACGGTCTTGCTTTCTTGGCAATAAAGAACCGTTCATCGTACCGTCTTCATGAACTTCAATAATACGAACATCCACTTCTTCACCTAATCTTGGCTCTGCTTTACGCTCTGTTTCATGAACGAAGATACGTTGGATGTCTTCTGTCAATAAGAATGTGCCGATTGGTAGCAAGCGGTACGCTCTTGCTTTGACATTCTGATTGTACATATCTGTTTCCGCCATTGTATAGTGCTCCTGGATTCTTTCTTCCGTCACTAAACGTCCGAACAAGTTGCCTCCTGGGTCTGAACGAAGTGTCATATACAGTTCATCACCTGGTTGTGGCCACAGTTCTTTAATTTGCGGGAAGTCAGCTCGATTGATCAGTACTTCAAAGGATGCACCGATATCTACATAAGCCCCTTCACTTCTTTCCAAACGAATGACTTTTGCCCACCCGAATGTATGAACGGTAACTGAAGGTATTTGCGCAGTGCCTGTCAGTTCGCCCCTTCTATTGATGTAAAGAAAAACTTCGATTGTTGATTGTTCTTGAGCATCCGGTGCTTCGGAAACGTTCATATAGATTTCTTCTCCGGCAGCGTCTAATACAAAGCGTGACCCGTCTTTGCGAAGAATTTTAAGTGTTGCTAGTGTACCTGGTTGTAGTAATGTCATATAAGATAATCCTCTCTAGAGTGCTTTACTTTTTAATTTTTTTATGAATTCAGGATCAGACTCGAGCGTCTCCACCAGATCGGTAATGCGATCCATCGCATTCCAACTTAGGTGATGTTCAATCCCTTCTACGTCTCCGTAGATGTTTTTTTCTTCCACACCAATAATACGCAGGAATTGTTCTAGTAATTCATGGCGATGCACAAGTTTTTTACCAAAGCGCAAACCGCGGTCCGTCAATGCCAACCCCCGGTAGCGCTCATAGTGCACATAGCCTTCACGATCTAAGCGTTGGGCCATTTTGGTTACAGATGAAGGTAGCACAGAAAGCGCCTCTGCCACGTCGGACACGCGCGCTTCACCTCTTGCCTCTAATTGTAAATAAATTTGTTCAATATAATCTTCCATACTCGGTGTAGCCAAACTATCGCCTCCTCATTTGACTGTCAACATATACAAATTACGATCTTAAAAGTTTAAGATTTGAAAGGGTGGGTAAAATACTTACATAGCAAATAACAATGAAAAGGAGTTGATTCACTATGGGTCGTATATTATGGCTTGTTATTGTAGTTCTAATAGCATTATGGGTAATTGGTTTAGTAGCAAATATTGGCGGTGGATTAATCCACACACTTTTAGTAATTGCCGGCATTATCTTTGTCATTCAATTAATAACTGGAAGACGTTCGATATAGTGAAAACTAGTTTATAGTGCTCCTTCTGTGATCAGGTAACTATCGCATACACACATGTGTTGCGTAAGCCTTGCCCATTCGCAGAAGGAGCATTTTTACGTAAAATTCCTTCTAGTTCAAAACTCGTTCGCTTTGCAACTGCACGACCTTTACTATGATTCTCATCGCAAACAAATTCTATTCGCGCTGCCGATAGATCTGTAATCGCAAACTCCACAAGCTCTTTGATCGCTTCTGTCATATAGCCTTCGCCTTCAAACTTCGTATCCAGCCAATACTCCACTTCAAATTTACGAATGCTCCAATCGATGCGATAGAAACCGGCACAACCAATGAATTCACCCGTTTCTTTCAAAAAGAGATGAAAGTTCAAAGACTTTCTACCGATGAATTCTGAAACGGATTGACGAACATATTCTTCAGTCGATTCAATCGTCATTTCCTTCTGTGCCCATCCAGTCCACTTTCGCAACGCAGGAGTTGAATTCGATACCGCACCCCAAACATCCATCACATCGTTTAATTCAGGTGCTCGAATATGTAACCGTTCAGATTGCAGCCGCTGTTTGAAACCGGGTATGCTCTTTACATAACGTTCCCGGTCTTCCCAACGCACAGGCGTTGTCGTACCGGCCTCATAATCTTCTCTCGTCATACCGTACGTTACTGCATCATAATACGTATTTTCTTTCGGAAGGAACCAGGCTTGGCGCAAATGCGCTTCCTTTACAAAGCCAGCCCGCTCGAACGCTTTACGCATAGCTGCATTATCGTGGCGCGTATGTCCTTCTATACGAATCTTATGCTCCGGTAATTCAAACACGTATTGTGTAAGTTTTTTTAGCGCCCGCGAACCATAGCCATAACCCCTAAAGTGATCAGCAATTCGCAAGTCGAATAGTGGGACATCCTCTTGTAAGTCATAGACTTTTACGATTCCCACTTTTTCATTTTCATTATTCTCAATCCAGAATGTCTTTACGTCATCAGATGCATAGCCGCCTTCTTCGATCGACTTTTCAAGCAACTCGCGGCCAGGCTGACTACTATCATGGTAAGGCCATGAGTTTGTTGTCATAAACTGAATCAGCAAATCTTGTTCTTCTATCGTCCATTCTTGTAAGCGCATTAAAATTCCTCCATCATGCCTGCCTGTATGCAAGCGCCTCACCTGACATTACATCGTTTGCTGTGCTTCAATTGCATGTTCGTATGCAATTTTCACTAAGTCCGCAACATGTTCGTCTGCTAAAGAATAGTATACCATTTTTCCACGTCTTTCTGATTTGGCTAATGAATGATCCCGTAAATAACGTAAATGATGGGAAGCGGTAGCGGATGAAGATTGGATTACTGCCGCTACATCACAGACGCACATTTCTGCTTCCAATGTCAGTGAATACGCAATTCGTAAACGTGTCTCATCAGCCAATGCTTTGAATATTTGTACCATCTCCGTTACATCAGGAAGCTCTTTACGTATTTTGCGAACTACATCTTCGTGCACAACTGTTACTTCACAAGCATCTTGATTTACCACTTTTTCACCTCATTCATTCGAATATAGATTATGGCAATTATATAGATAAGATGTTGGAAAATCAATTGACTCTTATGTTCATTTGAATCAACTATCGCTACATTTTATCTGTTTTTTGCCCATGGATTTTTTCATATAATTCATCTTCGGTAGAAATATCCGCTAGCTTAACATTCGATCGGTAAGCAGCACGGATAATTACATGCCCAGCCACCGGTGCTGTCAAAAAAACAAAGCCAATACCAAGAAGCAACCGTACACTGATAAAATTTTCGGAGAATAGAAAAAAGACGAACGCGCCGGATAATGTCAATAACACTGCCAATGTCGAACTTTTCGTCGCAGCATGTGATCGAGTATAGACATCCGGTAAGCGGATCAATCCAAAGACACTTAACATACTGGCAACTGCACCTGTCAAAATCAACAAAGCCCCTATAAATTCACCGATCTCGCTTGCGTTCAACTATTTTCCCCCTCTCAATAAACTTGGAAAATGCGATCGTCCCGATAAATGAAAGAATACCGAGGATCAAGATTGCTTCCAAAAATGCTTTTGTATTTAAAATCACTGACACGACGGCAATCGTTGCAATCAAATTCACTCCGATTACATCAAGTGCTACCACGCGATCTGGCAGAGAAGGACCTAGGATAATCCGGATGACTGCCACCAAAATAGTCAGCGCGAATAGTATGACCGATATCGTCAGCATACCTGCTATCATCGTGTCACCTCCATAATCGCTTTCTCGAAATTCTTCAGTTGCTTAATCAATCCATCCCGCGACTCTTCAACGTCCATTGCATGAATATATAACTCATTGCCCTCAGCAGATACTTCCATCACGACCGAGCCCGGTGTTAAAGTAAGCAACATGGACAGCATAGTCACTTCTACATCACTCGTTAAAATAGTTTTGTATTTAAAGATACCTGGTTTAATACGTAGTGTAGGCCGCACGATTTGGGAGATGACCACAATACTCGACTGCGTCAGTTCCCTGATAAAGATTAACAAGAGCTTGCAGGCAGCATATACTCTGCGTAAATAGAAATGCGTATCGAAAAAACGACTCATGACAAAAATAATGCCGAGTCCGACTAAAAAACCCATGAAAAATGTCGTGAATCTCAGTTCATCTTCATCCATCAGCGTCATCCATAAAAATGCGATGAATAAATTCAGCAGAAGCTGTAACGGCATGTCGTCTCCCCCTCCCTACTCTAAATCGTCACCCATCACGGCGCGTATATACTCTTCGGGATTAGCTAATGTATTGGCTGCATCCTGAATATAAGGCGACAGCAGTTCTGCACCTATACCTAAGCCAACTACGAGTACCGCAAGTAATACGAGCGGCAAACCAATTTTCTTTTGAAATGGCTTTTGATCATCTTCACTAATTATCGTTTCTCCCCAAAAACTATTAAGGAAAATACGAAGGAGTGAATACAATACACCAATACTCGATAAAAACGACACCGCGAGCAACACGTAAGATCCTGTTTCAATTGCACCTAATCCTATATACACTTTTCCAATAAATCCGCTGAATGGCGGAATTCCGGCAATCGCAAGCATCGTCAAGAAAAATAACCAACCGACGAGCGGATAGTTACGAATTAGACCACTGATTTCATTAAACTTCGAACGTCCCGTCAAATATACGACAGTACCTGCCAATAGAAACAGCAATGCTTTACTAATCATGTCATGAACCAAATAATAGCTCGCACCTTGGAATGCAGTATTCGTAGCAATTGCCAAACCTGTCAACACAAAGCCAACAGAAATAATGACATTATACGAGACAATCTGACGAATATCTGAATATGCAATCGCCCCAAGAGACCCCGCAACCATTGTGACTATGGCTAGCACGCCAATGATTTTATAAATGATTGGATCATGTATAAATATTAATGTAAACATACGATACAGCGCATAAATACCTACCTTCGTCAGTAGCGCACCAAACAGTGCCGCGACCGCAGTAGGGGGTGCCGAATAAGAACCTGGCAACCAGAAATAAAGTAGCAAGCCCGCTTTCAAACTAAAGACAATCATGAAAATAATTGCGATTAGCGTCAGAAGCGGTCCTTGTCCCGTTTCTGCTACACGCACAGCGATATGGGCCATGTTTAACGTACCTAGTACACCGTAAATATACGCGATACCTAATAAGAAGAACCAGGAAGCCAGCACATTGATCAATACATACGTAATACCTTCCTTTAACTGTGTTTTGCGTCCTCCAAGAGTCAGCAACACATAGGAAGCCAGTAACATCACTTCAAAACAAACAAATAGATTAAATAAATCTCCAGTCAGAAACGAGCCGTTAACTCCTGCCATTAAAAACAGGAAGAATGGATAGAAGAACATCGTCTCTGTCTCAAACCCTGTCGTAGCGAATGCATACAGTAAAATAATACTAGAAACGATGCACGCAACTAGCACTAGTAGCATCGCAAATGAATCGCCCACAAATAAGATTCCGTGCGGTGGTAACCAATCTCCAAAATCCAAACGCATGATGCCATTTAGATGAATGTGCTGGAGACAATAGGCAGCCACAGCAGCAGAAGCAATCGTCGTCAGCACACTAAGTACACGTTGCACACGAATATACGGACGTAAAAACACTAAAATAACACCCATTAAAATAGGCAAGATCATAGGCAATACTAATAAATTATTCATCTTGTCGCCCTCGCAATCCAGGTCCACGGCCAGACTCTTGATACACACGGTAAGATAATACGAGTAAAAATGCCGTCACCGCGAAGCTGATGACAATCGCCGTTAGAATCAGCGCTTGCGGCAGGGCGTCTGTATATTCCGCAGCTGTCTCTGTAAGCAAGGGCACATCACCCTTTTTTAATCCACCCATCGTCAATAATAATAAATGAATAGCGTGCGATAAAATGGCTGTCCCTAAAATAATTCGCAACATTTCTTTTGATAAGAGCAAATAAACGCCTACTGCCACTAGCACACCAACCAGAAGGGTAATTAATGTCTCCATTACTCCACATCCTCACTGATTCCCAAAATAATCGTCACGACGACACCGAGGACAGTCAGTGCGACTCCTGCTTCGAAAATCGTCATTGTTCCAAGTTCCGTCTCACCAAAAACCGGTAAATCCACAAGCCATGTCGTCTGTGACAGGAAGGACTCACCAAACAAAATTGATAACATTCCTGTACCTACAGCCAGCAACACACCAAGTGCCGCCACTCGCTTAAAATCAAATGGCGTTCCCCGGTGAACAGTTTCTATGTCATAAACTAAATACAATAATACAAACGCAGAAGAGAGCACAAGGCCGCCAATGAAGCCGCCACCGGGATTATTATGCCCCGATATAAATAGCTCCACACCAAACGTCAAGATGATGAAAAACACAATCTTCGTCACTGTCTGTAAGATCACATCATTTTTCTTCAGTGTGATCCACTCCCTTCTTGCGACGCAGCTTAACTAATGAATAGACGCCAAGGCCTGCGATGAACAATACCAATACTTCAAGCATCGTATCGAATGCACGGAAATCACCTAGTATCGTATTTACTACATTCAAACCGCCTGCAAGTCGAGACGCTGTTTCATAATAGATAGAAATCGACGGATACATAGAATGGCCTTGCACGAGCAAAGCGATAACGGTAACAGCAACCCCGGACGCAACTGCTATCAACCCATTACGTACTCGCATGGAAATCGATTTGTGTTCGTTTTTCCACTCCGGTAAATAATAGAAGCACAGTAAGAACAACACCGTTGTAACCGTCTCAACAATTATTTGCGTTAACGCGAGATCCGGCGCACGGAATACGACAAATAGAATGGCGATTGAATAGCCCAGCACACCGTTAAGAATAATGGCAGTAATCCTCGACTTAGCAAATAAAATCGCTACACTTGAACACATCATAACGAAAATAATAATACCTTCATTAATCTCAATCACGGCATCATTCGAGAAGTCGAAAATAAATTGCTGGAAACCTAGCAATCCTATTCCAACAAGCGCAATGAAAAACAGCATGATATACGCGACGTAATCACGTACCGAACCCGTCATATATGTTTTCGTCACAACAGAAGCTACTCGTTCAATCCGTTGTAATGTAGCGTTATATAAACGATCAAGCGTCCATTGTAAAAACCCTAAACGGTAAATCCCTTTCCAGTAACGCAATAAACCATACAATAAGATTCCCAAGATAATCACACCGATCGTCATGAAGATCGGCATCTCCCAGCCATGCCACACTTGTATTTCTGGTACTAGACCAGGCATCCCTTCAAATTGCGGATATACCGCATTCATTGCTGGACCCAAAATATACGTACCTAGCAGATTCGGGAAGATGAAAATAAGTACGACTAGACTGCCAAGTACCATAGGTGATATCAACATTTGAATCGGTGCTTCATGTGCAGGTCGTTGTCCAGGGGCCGGTGCATGTACTTTGCCGAAAAACGTCTGAAATACTATGATCATACAATAAATGAATGTGAATATACTGCCGATCCACGCAACGATTGGAAACAATACGACCAGCGAATCCATTGATAATAGATTGGCTTCTTTTAATGACAGCATCGCTTCAAAAAATAATTCCTTACTTAAGAAGCCATTGAATGGTGGTAGTCCTGCCATAGAGAAACTGCCAATGAGTGCAATGGTAAATGTGATGGGCATGATCGTTGCCAAGCCACCGAGTCGTTTAATATTACGCGTGCCCAGCTCATGATCTAAAATACCGACGACCATAAATAAGGAACCTTTAAAGGTCGAATGGTTAATCATATGAAATAATGCAGCGAATGTAGCGGCGGTGAATAACGCGATGTGCGCACTTTCAGAAGAAGCGAATGCTAATGAACCAATACCGAGCAAACTCATGATCATACCTAACTGACTCACGGTGGAGAACGCGAGCAACGCCTTCAGATCCGTTTGCTTCACCGCGTTGACAGACCCCCACAACATCGTCAATAACCCTACGCAAGACACGACATAAAACCATGTCGTATCACCTGCGAAAATCGGTGTAAATCGTGCTACTAAATAAATACCCGCTTTTACCATCGTGGCGGAGTGTAAGTAGGCACTAACAGGTGTAGGAGCCTCCATCGCGTCAGGTAGCCAAATATGGAAAGGAAACTGCGCAGATTTGGTGAATGCACCAATCAAAACAAGCAACATCGCGGGGATGAACAGTGAATCTGCTGCAATCACTTCCCGCATAGAAATAAGTTCCTGTAAGTTAAACGTTCCCGTAATTGCGTAAAGCATTAAAAATCCAACTAACATGAAAATACCGCCTGTGACGGTGATCAACATCGATTTCTTCGCTCCGTATCGTGACTGTTTTCGGTGATACCAGAAAGCAATTAGTAGGAAGGAAGAAATACTCGTTAATTCCCAGAACACATACAGAACAATCAGGTTATCGGATAATACAACACCTAGCATAGCCCCCATGAACAACAGTAAATATGTATAAAAGCGACCAATTGCTTCCCGTTCAGAAAGATAGTAGATTGAATATAATACAACCAAACTACCGATTCCTGTAATTAGCAACGCAAAAATCATACTCAGTCCGTCCAAATGCGTGGAAAAATAGACATCTGCAGAAGGTATCCAAGGGAACGTATATAAATAAGACGCCCCATCTGAAAGCGAAGGAACTAGACGAATCAATAAAATAAACAAGAACAACGGAATGGTGATTACAAACCAGCCGATCCGTCTTCCAGTCAAAATTTTGTGTATAAAAGGTACCAAACATGCTGCGATAAAAGGTATGAATATTGCCAGTAAGACGGTGATCAACCTAACACCTCCCGAAATTAATCAATTATACGTGTCGATAGAATACTCAGAGACTCTTGACTGAACACTGTACGTTATGCATAATGGGACTCTAAGCAAAGAGAACAATCTCTACTCGAAAGTATACACTACTTTATCGAAAACCGCATAAAAAGCGCGGTCAGCATACTGTAAGGCCAAGTTCGTAATCCTATATGCAGGATGAGGTTCTCTGGCGGAATTGCAGCGGAAAGCATTCCCCTAAAGTGTGAACCGGTTACAATGAATTTATAGAATTCGAAGAGGTGATGAGTCATTATGGGCAAAATGAAAAGCCGTATGGACGAGGGAATTCTCGTTTGTGTGTATTACGGTCCAAATGGTGAACGTCTCATTAATAGAGGATATAAAATTGCAACAATCATGGACTGTCCGCTTTATATCCTGACAGTCGATCCTGCACCGCTCGATGACTTTGATGTAGAGAAGTCGGAGTATGTAGACCGTTGGAAAGAGATCGCGGAAGAGTTGGATGTCGAAGCATTCATTATCCGCGACGATGAGAAGCGTCCAGCTGCAAAAGTCATCAAAGAAGTAGCTCACCAGTATGGCATTACACAGATCATCATCGGACAGACCGCGCAAAGTCGCTGGGAGGAAATCACAAAAGGTTCTTTCATGAACGTCTTGTTGAGAGAGATTCCTTTTGTTGATTTTCATGTAGTATCGGTTGATCGTGCGATAAAGAGTGAGACAGAAGGATCGTTTGAAAAAGGTGTACGCGCGTATTTGATCCCTGACGGCGACGGCTTCCGGATCAACTTCACGCTTTCGAAGCATTCGCAGTATGAAGGAATCTTCTTTAAAGAAGTTGGGACCGATTTCAACAACGGGGTCTTTAAGTTCATGCAAAATAGCAAGATATGCCAGGTGCAAATAGAGGATGACCAAGTACTCGACCCGAGCAAAGTCCAGTGCAAGATACAAAATTAACATCACAAGAGATGCCCCGGAATGGGCATCTCTTTTTTGCATAGATTTCAGTTCAAGACCTAAGAACATATACAGTTAGAGTGGAGTACGATGGGGTTGGCACGTAGGTGGAGCGACTCCCCCACCCCGTCAACCCATCCCCCTGCCAGAATTTCTCCACAACTTTTTACATTAAAAAGAGCTGTCCCGAGAGGTCATTATAATAATGACTTCACAGACAACTCCTGTTACTTCTGTTATTCAGAAAGTTCTTCCCCTACAATTTTCACTTCCATCTCCAGATCAACGCCGAAATTCTTCTTCACTTCCGCTTTGACCATATCAATCGTCTGAATATAATCTGCCGCCGTGGCATTATTTTTATTGACGATGAACCCCGCATGTTTAGTAGACACTTCTGCTCCACCAAATCCTTTTCCTTGCAAGCCACTGTCCTGAATCAATTTTCCTGCGAAATAGCCTGGTGGACGTTTGAACACACTTCCTGCAGATGGATATTCAAGTGGCTGTTTAGATTCACGTTGGAATGTTAAATCAGCAACCGCCGCATCGATATCACACTGTTCACCTTCAGAGAGCCAGAACTCTGCTGATAGCACATAATAACCTTCTGTAGTAATAATACTTTTACGATATCCTAGTTCCAATTCTTCTTTGGAGAGCTCGAAAATTTTTCCTGTTTCATCCATTACAGTTGCGTGATGAATAATATCTTTGATTTCTCCACCGTACGCTCCTGCGTTCATAGCCATTGCGCCACCAATTGAACCTGGTATTCCGCACGCAAACTCTAGACCGGTTAAACAAGCTGTCGCTGCTTCTCTCGATGCATCAATAATATTCGCACCAGCTTCCGCTATCATTCTATTACCATCAATCTTGATATCATTGAGGTTTGCCATATACATTACAATGCCACGAACGCCACCATCACGAACGACCATATTCGAACCGTTCCCGAGCAATAAAATTGGAATTTCATGATTATACGCATAGCTAACAACCGATTGCACTTCTTCTATAGTGCCAGGCGCCGCGACGACATCCGCTTTACCGCCAAGACGTGTTTTCGTATATTTGTTTAGTGGCTCATCAAGTAATAACCAACCGCTTTTTATATTCTTTTGAAGATCTTCAAACCATCGATGTTTTGACATCTACATCAAGTCCTTTCAGTATACGTGTCTCCAGTTTTACGGAAACAATCTTATCCATCTATTAGTATGCTTGCAAACGGTCCTTTTGACAAGGTTTTTCATTTTGACTTTTGGCGTTTTTTCAATTACAGTTTAGCTACTTAAATATCCACAAGGAGGAGTGAAAGTGAATACATGGAAGGTAGATCCTATCGCGTCCACTGTCGGCTTTTCCGTCCCACACATGATGGTAACAACTGTCACAGGAACGTTTGAAGAGTTTTCAGGAGAATTACAAGGTAACATAGCGGATCTAACGAAAACGAAGATTAGTTTTCGAGTAATCGTTTCTTCCATCCAGACGAAGAATAGAGACCGTGATCTACATCTATGCTCCGGAGACTTTTTTGATGCTGAAATTTTTCCCGAAATGACATTCACTTCCCGAGCAATATACAACGATACAGACGGTATATATCAAATGTCAGGAGACTTGACTATTAAAAACACGACCAAAAGAGCCATTTTCTACATCACCCCTCAAGAAGTTACCGTATTCGGCGCTACTTATCTTGTCGAGGGTAAAATCAAACGAAAAAATTTCGGATTAATGTGGAATCGTGCAATTGAAGCTGGCGGGGTTATGGTTGGGGATATAATTGATATCAATATGTCGGTTGTAATTTGTAAGGACGCAAGATAACGGAAAGCACCTTTAATTGACGTTCCAGTGGGTCCCATTCCACTTACAAAACTAACGTACTGTTGCGGAACAGAAAAGAGATCCATTATAAATAGGACTGAAGACAAAACTCCACTCCATTCTTCAGAGTTTTCTTCAGTCCTTTAAAACAGTTTACCTATTGAGCTTATTATTTTTTAGATATCACATGCCCCATCATCACATAGCCCGCCTTCATCTGTACCGAGTACTTGCAACTTAGGTTTCGCCATTCCCTCTTCCTCAGCAATCTTTTCAAGCGCTTCAACAAATGCTTCTGTAGGTTGCGCTCCACTTATAGCATATTTACGATTAATTACGAAGAACGGTACACCTTGGACACCAATTTCTTGCGCTTCTTTGATATCGTTTTTCACTTCATCCTCGAAATCATTACTATGAAGCATCTCTCTGGTTTTATTTGCATCTAATCCAACTTCTGTTGCGATCGCTACGAGTACTTCCTCCGTATCGATACGCTCTCCTTCCACGAAGTAGCCATGCAGAAGACGCTCCGTTACTTCCTTCGCTACATTGTGCTTCTCTGCGAATTTCGCTAGACGATGTGCATCAAGCGTATTAGACGTTTTCATTTTATCCACTTGATAGTGAAGATCAACCGTTTTTGCTTGCTCCTCTATATTCGTCATCATGTTTTCAGCTTGTTGCTTGCTGATATTATATTTACCGGCTAACCCTTCCACTACTGATTGGTCTGAAGCTACTGGTGTATTCGGATCTAGCTGATACGCCTTGAATACAACCTCTGATTTTTCCTCCAAGCCTAATTGTTTCAAGGCATGCTCCAAACGTCTTTTTCCAATATAGCAAAACGGACAAACATAATCCGACCATACTTCAATTTTCATTTTTTTGCCCCACCTTTCTATTCTCTATTTTAGATTCAAGTAAAGTTGGCAACAATGTTAATGCTTGGGTTATGTAATTTTACAGAATGAGGTGTCGAAATGAATGAATCGTTATGGCTTGCCACCGCTTATCCAAAGTCCGCGTATCCAACAGTTGATGATGATGTAACTTGTGATGTGTTAATCATCGGAGGCGGATTGAGCGGCATAGCAAATGCTTATTTTTTATCTAAACAAGGAAAGGACGTTGTGTTGCTTGAGAAAAACAGTTTATTGCATGGAGCAACGGGAAATTCTACGGGTAAATTAACCGCCCAACATGACTTGGTATACGCTGACATGATTGAACAGTTTGGTGTGGAGAGCGCAAAACAATATTTCAATACAAATGAACAAGCCGTTGATTTCGCGCGATCCATTGCGGAGGCGGACCAACTGCAAACTGCACACTCTGCTTTATATTCCCAAACGGCTGAAGGTACGGAACGATTATTGGCAGAGAAAAAGGCATATGAAGCGATTGGGATTCCATTTACACTTGCAGGCAATGCATCCTATTTACCATTTGAAACAGCTCACACTTTACTAATTGAGGACGAAGCTCAAATACATCCAGTGCGTTTTGGACAACGATTAGCACAGCTCGCTGTGAAACAAGGTGCACGTATATTTGAACATGCACAAGTAGCTGCTCTGGATACGGATCGTCATTTTGTCAAACTGTCTTCATCTAAAGTAGTCAGTTATCGACAACTAGTTATCTGCTCACATTATCCAATTGAGGCCCTAGAAGGCATGCAAATTCTTAAACTGGACGTCGAGCGCTCCTATATTGCTGCGGCAAAAACGGAGACTCCGTTTGATCATCAATATATCTCGGTAGATGAGCCGAAACGTTCGATACGGACAGCGACAATCGATGACCAGTCTTACTTGTTGCTATGCGCTCAATCTCATCCTGCTGGCTCGGAAAAAGAAACACAACTACATTACGACAGCTTGACAGAGGATATAAAAACGACATTGGGGCATCCTGAAGTTGTCTACAAATGGTCAGCTCAGGATCCGTCCACACCTGATTTAGTGCCTTATGCAGGAGCTATTTCAAACTCTTCGCCAGACGTCTATATTAGTACCGGCTATCGAAAATGGGGATTATCTAATTCCTTAGCTTGCGCGGAAATTATCTCGGATGCGATTGTAGGTCGATCGAATGCCGCAAGCGAGTTATTCTCTCCTGGTAGAACCGATTTCGGCTCTTTATCTAGTCGCGCTTTACTATTAGCAGGACGTACCGTAAAGGAATTTGCCGGAGGACATATCGCACGGACCGACTCGCCGATCTGTACGCATATGGGATGTCGTACCCGTTGGAATAAAGGAGACCAAACGTGGGACTGTCCATGTCACGGATCACGTTTTCGTGCGGATGGAACCGTCTTGGAAGGTCCCGCCACACAACCTCTAGATTTAGGATAAAAAACTGTCACAGAAGATCGGGCTACCGATTTCCGTGACAGTCTAGTATTTATGAAAGTGCTTCAGTCAATACAGGTACAATTTGCTTCTTACGTGAAACGATACCTTTTAACAAAGCCGAATTATTATTGAACGCTACATTAAATGCAGATCCTGCACGTTCAGCTTCTTTTCCTAGCGCAATGATTACGGAATCGCTATTGATGATATCCGTCACAACAAATAGGAATAAATCTAGCCCTTTTTGTTCAATTACTTCATTTAATTCCGCTTCCAGTTCATCTTGTCGACCAAGGATATCTTGTAAGTCTACTGCATTTACTTGTGCAATTTCCATTTTCACATCGCCAAAAATAAATTCTTTCGAATCCAGATTAGCTAAATCCTTTACAGGTACAGAGCTTAAGTCTGCTCCAGCTTTCAACATGTCCAAACCGTAAACAGCGGCATCTACTTCTGCAATTGCAGCAAGTTCTTCAGCTGCTGTCTTGTCCTGATCTGTAAATGTTGGAGATTTGAATAATAATGAATCCGATACAATTGCAGAAAGCATTAAGCCCGCAATGTTCTTCGGAATTTCAACGCCATGCTCTTTGAATAATTTGTTCAAAATCGTCGCCGTACAGCCTACTGGCTCCGCACGATAATACAATGGATCGTTTGTCTGGAAGTTCGCGATACGGTGATGATCAATCACTTCCAACACTTGTACATCATCCAAGTCATCCACACTTTGTTGTTTCTCATTATGATCGACTAAGATGACTTGAGATGTTTCAGGTGCCGCTTTTTCAATTAAGCGTGGTGCTTCAAAACCGAAAGTTTCAAGCGCATACGCTGTTTCTTTTGAAATATTACCTAGACGAACAGCTTCTGCGTCCACTCCGATTTGTTGTTTAAGATAAGCATAAGTAATTGCAGATGCAATGGAATCTGTATCCGGGTTTTTATGCCCAATGACTAACACTTTTGACATTTTTAATTCCTCCTATTTCACTATGTTTACTAACTATATTCTACCACACTATTCAGGATTGACTAGTGGGAAATAGTAAAGATTGTATTACTTCCTTATTATGAAGGAAATCTGCAATTGTGTAACGGTCTAGCACTTCAAAGTAAGCTTGAAGCGCTTCGTATAATACACCTCTTAGTTGGCAGGCTTGAGACAACACACACATATTTTTACTCGGATCAAAACATTCGACTAAGTGAAAATCGTCTTCTGTTTTTCGAACTAGTTCGCCTACATTGATGCTATTTGGATCTACACTGAGACGGATTCCACCACCACGACCACGAGTGGTTACAATCAGGTCCAGTTTTCCTAACTCATGGACTATTTTGGTGAGGTGATTTTTCGAGATTTGATAAGCATCCGAGATTTCTTGAACTGTAGATAGTTCATCCGATTGCTTAGAAGCTAAATAAATCAGAACACGCAGCGAATAATCTGTATACATCGTTAAACGCATAATATCACCACTTTCTACTCTCACCTCATTATAGCATTTTCATTCGAAAAATCATTAATTGACACCGCGCGTTCCACATATAAGCCTGACTACTTTTTGAATAGAATGTGACAACATTCACACTTTATTTTTAAACATGTATTTTAAATATAGCTTTTAAATATTAAATGATTTATGATAGAGATATCAAATACGGAGAGGTTGTGTATTAACAATGTTAGATCAAAAAACTATCGACGTTATCAAATCCACAGTACCAGTACTAGAGGAACACGGAACAGCTATTACTACAGCATTTTACAAAAATATGTTCGTGGCTCATCCGGAATTACTAGATATATTCAACCACGCTAATCAATCTCAAGGACGTCAGCAGACAGCTCTTGCAAACACTGTGTACGCAGCAGCGCAACATATCGATAACCTAGAAGCCATTTTACCGGTTGTTGTACAAATCGCGCACAAGCACGTATCTCTTGGAATCTTGCCTGAACATTATCCAATTGTCGGAGAGTATCTGTTAAAAGCTATCAAAGAAGTACTTGGCGATGCAGCGACTCCTGAAATTATGGATGCATGGGAAGCCGCTTACGGTGTAATCGCCGGTGCATTCATCGGCGTAGAAAAAGATATGTATGAGAATACAGAAAAAGCTGACGGCGGATGGGCATTATTTAAAGACTTCGAAATCGTCGACAAAGTAGAAGAAAGTGATGTCATTACTTCATTTTACTTAAAGCCTGTTGATGGCAAAAAATTACCATACTATTTACCAGGACAATACATTACAATCCGCATGGAAATCCCAGGCGCGAAAAATATTGTTAATCGTCAATATAGTTTGTCTCAAAAATCAAACGATGAGACATTCCGTATCTCGGTTAAACGCGAAGATACATTATCACCAAACGGCGTAGTATCTTGCTACTTGCATGAAAATGCAAGCGTTGGCGACATTATCGAAGTCAGTGCACCAGCAGGTGATTTCTTCTTGGATCCTACAGGTACAGCACCAGTTACATTAATCAGCGGCGGTGTAGGTATTACACCTATGAAAGCTATGTATTCAACGATTGCAGACTTGTCTCCTGAACGTGAAGTAGCATTCTTGCATTCTGCACGTACACGCAGCCAACAAGCATTTGCGAATAAACTAGAGCAATTAAATGCAAAATTGCCAAACTCTACGTACAAGGCTCTTTATTCAGAAGAGGGAGACGGCATGTTCACTCGTGAGTTCCTTGAAGAAAACGTCATTGCGGGCAGTGATGTCTATGTATGTGGACCAACTGGCTTCATGGAGTTCGTACTGCAACAACTTACTGCTATGGGTGTACCTGAAGATAAACTTCACTTTGAGTTCTTCGGCCCGGCTGTAGCACTTCAATTACAATCTGTTTAAGCATAAACAACCCCCGCGAATGTGTGAATCATTCACGGGGGTATTTTTATACTCTCTTTGGCATACGAATCGAAGCCCTAATGAGTGCAATTACTAAAAACAGACCTAAATAGCCGACAACCGGATACAGTGTATTGACCAATTTTGTGAATCCAAAAAAGCTCAATGCATAGCCTATTACTAGTGAAAATGCTAAGAATAACTTAAACTTCATCGTTCCACTTTGGATGAAGCGAGCACCAAACGCATAGAACATACTAACTGCTGTATTGAAGATCATGCCGTATAAAATAATAGCCATGAAGATCGCAAAAACCGGTGAAATATTATTGATAATCGCAAGCATCGGTAAATCTGCTCCTGCTACGTTTTCCACTTGTGAAAAAATAGCCAAGTGACTTAACAGAATTAAAATACCTAACCCAAGACCCCCTACAAATCCACCCCGTGCTGCAATCTTTTCATCCTTTTCCGCCCCGCCCATGACAATGGCCATTGAAGCACCTACTGCAATATTGAATGACACATAGTTAATTGCGGATATGAACCAGTTAGGCAATGTCGTTGGCACTGCTTTTGCAACAGGATCAAGAACAGCGAATGTTGTATCCATCGTGACGATACTGTAAACAGATACGGCAACTACTGTAATAATTAAAAACGGTGTCACACTCCCGATTATAGCAACCACTTTATCTACATTTAATAATATCGTGAAAAACACCAAAATTATCATGAGCAAACTACCTACAAACGTTGGCAAGCCAAATTGCTGATGTAAGTTGGCACCGGCACCCGCCAGCATCACTACACCCACACCAAATAGGGTAAAGATGATAATACCATCCACAATTACACCTAAATAGCGGCCACTAATTTTATAAATTACTTCTTTATGTGAAGGAGTTCGCATTCGACTTCCAAGACGTGTTAATGTCATGCCTAAGTACGCGAACAGCGCCGTACAAATCACTGCGCCAATCATGCCTAAGTAACCGAAACTCGTAAAATACGTCATGATTTCATTACCGGAAGCAAATCCCGCCCCTACGATAATCCCAATAAAAGCACTGCCCATTCTCAATATTTTCTTCATAATTTCCCCTATTCTTCTCTATAACCACACAAATTCGAGATGTTCATTAATCTATTTTCTGTATTTTGAGACGAACGGGTTGTCTTTTTCATAGAAACGCCAAGGATAATGCACAGCTTCACCAGTGTTGCCAATCCCTACCCGCGGACCCGCTTCTATTTCAGCCTGTGGAAAGCCTTCTGCTATATAGAGAGGCCTCTGTGTCCAATGATGGCCATAGTATGACATCGTCACGCCGAGAGCCTTGGAGAGCTTACCGGGGCCATTTGTAAGATCCGTTTCTTTCTTAATGTGTATGCCGCGGCGTTGTTGCATATGACTTACTCCTTCTATTGGTTCACCCGCCCGTAGTAACACAGCATGCGGTGTCCCCTCTTGTGCACAGACAACATTCATTAGTGTGTGGGTATGCATCTGATATGTATAGACAGAACCAGGCCTACCAAACATCACTTCTGTACGCTTCGTTCTACGATTCCCATAACTATGCGCAGCACGGTCTTCAGCTCCGTGGTACGCTTCTGTTTCCACAATTCTCACTACTGATAATCCTTCGGGTTGCTCATGGACAATATATTGACCGACTAAATTACGAGCAAGCCCGAGCACTGGTACATTAAAGAAAGATGAATCAATCGGTTCATACATATTATCTTCTCCCTTCAGTTTTCATGCCAATCCTTGTCCTTCCGCGAATTCACGGTAAAGATCATGTGTTTTCAATAGTTCGGCGTGATTTCCCCTACCGGTAATCTGACCATTCTCCAAAAACAGTAATTGATCTGCATGCAAAACAGTTGCCAATCGGTGTGCAATTATAAGTGTAGTTCTGCCTTGCATCAAGTGGCGTAATGCTTCTTGTACATGTATTTCCGAACCGCTATCTAAATTCGATGTAGCTTCATCTAACAATAAAATCTCAGGGTTATGCAATAAGGCACGCGCGATCGCAATACGTTGGCGCTGGCCACCTGACAACTTCATACCGCGCTCTCCTACCATCGTATCAAATTGATCCGGCATATCTTTGATGAATGTATACGCATTGGCTGCTCTTGCCGCTTCAATGATCTGTTCAAGGGGTGGTCTCTTTTCCAAACCGTACGCAATATTATCTACTATGGTTCCGCTCAATAACGGGCTTTCCTGCGATACGTAACCTATACGTTGGCGCCAATCAGATAACGGAATCATTTGGATTGGATCTGCTCCAAGCCGTATTTCCCCCGAAGTCGGTTGATAAAATCTTTCCATCAAAGAAAAGATTGTGGTCTTCCCTCCACCGCTTGGCCCGACGAATGCCGTTACAGTTCCTTTCTCTGCAATGAATGAAATTCCGTTCACTACTCCTTTTCCCTCTTCATATGAAAAATGAACATTTGAAAATGCAATGGCACCTTCCGTCTCCGATGAACGTTCACTGTCAGAGGGCTCAGAATTCATTCGCAGAATCCCTTGAATTCTCTCTGTCGCACCTACTGCTTTTTGGAATGAAGTGAAAAATTGAGCCATTTGTGCGAACGGCACGATAATCTGAAATAGCAAGAAAATAATTGCAACTAACGTTCCTGCAGATAATTCTCCTTTTGCAACTTGAGCTCCTCCATATCCGAGAATCACTACTAGGATACCCATCATCGTCAACATCATGATAGGTGAAATAACCGCCTGAATTTTCGCTTCTTTCAGCCCATATCGAAATAGCGATTGAATGGCAACTTTGCCTTTCTCTCCTTCAGTAGGTTCTGCGCGGTATGCTTTCACTAAACGGATATCTCCAAGCACACGGCCAAGATGCCCCGAAAATTTTGCCATCTCAGCCTGTGTCGCTTTTGCCACTTTGTGCATTAGGCGCCCAAGCGGATACAAGATCGCCATACTTACAGGCACACTGATCAACATGATAATCGTCATCTTCCAATCAAGTACCAATAAAATAATGATCGCCCCAATAATCGAAATCATCCCCGAGATGAACGATACTAGATGCTCTGAAACAAGTGATTTTAATACGGTCGTATCTTGCGTAATCCGACTCATCGTTTCACCAGTTTCATTTCGATCAAAATATGGAACTGGTAAGCGCAGTACTTTTTGCCATAATTGATTACGCAAATCCGCAACTACCGTTTCACCGATAAAGGCCAGCATATAGTAGGAGAAGCCTCCGGCGATTGCTTGTACCACAAATAAAACGAGCAGAAAAACGCCCGTTTTCCAGTTCAATAATTCACTTGTAAACGAGTCCACTAAATCTTTAGTAATCAGCGGCACAGCTAGTCCTGCAGCTGTTTCAACAAGCGATAACAAGAGGGCAAAGATTGTTACAGCTACCGGCCAATGCAATGTCTTGACCAGACTCATAAAGTTTTTAACGGACCCTTTAGGTTTTACTTGAGCATTCATGATGTTTCCTCATTTCTATCTCATTCAAACGGATGTTGCATTTTCCTTTGAAGGTATTCACCTATACGGTGCCAATCGGCTTCCAATTCAGGTCTAAGGGATGGGCGGTAAAACACGGATGCCGGATGGAATGTCGGTAATATAGTGTACGATTCGTCGGTTAAACTATATTGTTTATCTTCTAATGCGGCTAAATATTGCACAGGTTGCGTCAGTACTTGTCCATGAAGAGCTGTAACCTTCGCATGTTTTCCTAGCAATCGCTGCAAGCCAATATTCCCTAGTGTTACGATGAGCTTTGGTTGAAGATTGGCTACTTCAAAATCGAGCACTAGCGCATGAGCCAATTGCTCTTTTTGTGTGGGTGGACGATTATACTTACGTTCCGTCAAACTACCATCCCGTTCTTTCTTCGTCCCCCATTTGTACGGTCTACTGCGAAACGAACTCGTCATATAAACATCTTCACGTGTTAACCCGATCGATGCAAGGGATTTCATCAATTCATCACCTGCACGACCGATGAACGGAACACCATGTATCGCTTCATGTTCGCCCGGTGCTTCTCCAATTAGTAAGAGTGTCGGTGATTTCGGACCTTCCCCGTGAACAAAGCCTTCTACTGGAAATCCTTCGCTGCGTTCTAAAGCTATACGCGCAATTTCATCTGGTACACGAAACATCGTATCCACTCCTTTCTGTAATTATAAAGGTTTCGATGTCGAATCAAAAATGTTAACCATCGAAAAAGCCGCTCCCATTTATGTAAAATGGAAACGACTTACTTTATACTATGTTAACTCAGTTTGTTTTGTTTCTGTTCCGAGGAAAATAACAGCCAGTACACCTACCATAATTGCTGCGCAGAATATGCCAAAGATAATTCCGAAGCCGTATCCTGCCGTTAACAAGGAACCTACGAGAAGCGGTCCGAAAATACCTCCTACACGCCCCACTGCAGCTGCAACCCCGGAGCCTGTTGCTCGGATCGCTGTAGGGTATTGTTCCGGAGAATAAGCATAAAGAGCTCCCCAAGCACCCAAGTTAAAGAAAGATAGAAACGCACCGGCTACCATCAACGTAGTCAATGTCTCCGAATTACCGAAAGCAAGAGCACTGAGCGCCGTTCCAACTAAATAGGTAGCGAGGACGAATTTACGCCCCATGCGCTCGATCAACCATGCGGCACTGAAATAACCTGGTAACTGTGCCAATGTCATCAATAATACATAGCCGAAACTCTTAATTAGACTGAAACCCTTGATCACCATAACACTTGGTAACCAGAGGAACATGCCATAATACGAGAAGACCACAGCAAACCAAACGATCCACAACATAATCGTCCGCTTTCTAAATGCAGGAGCCAGTAATTGCTTTAGTTTCTGTCCTGTCGTTTGCGATGTTTTTTCTTGCTCTTCAAACTTCTTGGAGTCTGGCAAATTACGTCGTAAGTAAATTGCATAAAATGCCGGTAGTGCTGTGATAATCAGAGCTACTCTCCAACCGAATTCCGGGATAACGAAATACGCTATTAAAGCCGCTATGAGCCAACCCGCCGCCCAAAAGCTTTCGAGTAAAACTACTACACGTCCCCGCTCTTTTGCAGACACGCTTTCCGAAACTAATGTAGAAGCAACAGGCAACTCTCCACCTAACCCTGCTCCTACTAAGAAACGCAAGGCTAAAAATGCCCATAATGTCGTTGTCAACGCGGATAAGCCACTCGCAACTGAAAATAAAACCAACGTCATCATAAATACTTGCTTGCGCCCAATCCGATCAGCCAATAAACCGAATCCGAATGCACCTATTGCCATACCGATGGAGTTTACACTACCAATCCAGCCCATCTCAGTTGAAGTCAGATTCCACTCTACAGCTAATGCAGCAATGACAAATGAAAGAATTCCAACATCCATCGCGTCGAACATCCAGCCTGTACCAGCGATACCTAGTAATTTATTCCGAGATATTTCTTTCTTTTTCACAAGGCTTCTACCTTTCTATTGTGCAATCTTTATATGTCTTTACAGGTGTCATTATAGCACTTTTTATTTGTATTTGACTAGTCTTGTTTTTTGGATAATTTTAGGCATTGGGTGTTGTTGGTTGTGAGCTGGTGCGGGAGGTGATAGAGCGGATGGGCTGTGGGTATGAGCGGATTCGGGATTGGATTGAGCGGGTGGGCCGGGGGTATGAGCGGATTCGGGATTGGATTGAGCGGATGGGCTGTGGGTATGAGCGGATTCGAGACACGATTGAGCGGGTGGGCCGGGGGTATGAGCGAATTCGGGATTGGATTGAGCGGGAGGGCTGCGTGTATGAACGAAATCTAGACACGGTTGAGCGGGTGGGCTGTGGGTATGAGCGGATTCGGGACTGGATTGAGCGGATGGGCCGGGGGTATGAGCGCATTCGGGATTGGATTGAGCGGATGGGCCGGGGGTATGAGCGCATTCGAGACACGATTGAGCGGGTGGGCTGCGTGTATGAGCGCATTCGAGACACGATTGAGCTGATACGCCGGGGCTTTGAGCGCATTCAAGACACGATCAAGCGGCCAAACATCGTAATTGGGTGCAATCCAACAAATTAAAGCTAAAGAACAATCCACAAGCATACAAAAATCCCGGAAGACAGAGTCTCCCGGGATTTCATTCGTTCTTATAATCCAGCTTCTACTTCTTTGATCATTTCTTTAATTGATTGAAGCCCGCCACCAGATAGGTACCAGTATTCACCGTTCAAATAAACCATTTTGTCATTTTGGAATGCGTTTGTTTTCTTCACAAGATCGTTTTCAACAGAATCTTTTGCTGTTGCGCCGTTACCAATAGCTGCGTCACGGTCGATTATGAATAGAATATCCGGGTTTGTTTCTAAGATATATTCAAACGTAATATTTTGTCCATGTGTAGAAACTTCAATTTTTTCGTCAGCGGGTTCAAAACCGAATACGTCGTGTACAAGTCCGAAACGTGAGCTCGGGCCGTATGCACTTACTTTTCCTTCAGTTGCTAAGATGATCAATGCATTGCTGTCGATACCTTCAGTCTTAGTTTTGATGTCTTCGATGCTTGCATCTACGTCTGCTAATTCAGTATTCATCTCATCTTCTTTATCGAAGATTGTAGCGATTTTGCCCATGTTCTCTTTGAAAGAATCCATATATTTAGCTGTATCAATACCCATGTAAATTGTTGGTGCAATTTCAGATAACTGATCATACAAGTCTGTTTGACGTCCAGAGATGAAGATCACGTCTGGCTTCATTGCATTGATTGCTTCAAAGTCAGGCTCTTTCAAACTACCAAGATTTTCATATTTCTCATCTTCGTATTTAGAAAGGTAACCTGGTACGTTTGATTGTGGAAGACCTGCAACTTCAATTCCTAGCTCATCCAATGTATCTAATGTTCCAAAGTCAAAAACGACTACCTTTTCAGGGTTCTTTTCAAGTGTTGTTTCACCAAGTTCATGTGTAATCGTTACTTCTTTGCTTTCTTCAGCTGGCTTGTCTTCAGGTGTTGCATTGTCTGCAGGTTTTTCTTCGTCTTTCGCACCGCCACAAGCAGCTAGTGCAAGCATTAAGATTAATGCGAATAGGGAAAGGGTAAGTTTCTTCATTTTAGTATAATTCCTCACTTTTTATGATTTATTTTAAGAGTTAAAATACACACAAATACGGCAATCTTTCATTTGTTGAATCGGGATTTCCATATCATAAATTTCACGTAATGAATCTGAGGTAATAATATCGTTTGTTACTCCGTCCTTGACGACTTTTCCGTTTTTCAACGCAACGATGCGGTCTGAATAGACAGAGGCAAAGTTGATGTCATGCAAGACGATGACCACCGTTTTGCCAAGATCATCGACAAGCTGGCGCAAGATTTTCATGATTTGCACGGAGTGCTTCATGTCCAGATTATTCAGTGGTTCATCGAGCAAGATATAATCAGTGTCTTGTGCAATCGTCATCGCAATGAAAGCTCGCTGACGCTGACCGCCCGATAATTCATCCAAATAAGCTTCTTGCATGTCTGTCAGGCCCATATACTCCAACGCCTGATCCACCATCCGCTCATCTTCTTCCTGAAGACGGCCCTTACTATGCGGGAAACGGCCGAACGAAACAAGTTCACGGATGGTAAGTTTGACATTCATGAAGTTGGATTGCTTTAAAATGGCGACGCGCTTAGCAAAATCATTGGATTTCATATTTTTCACTTTGCTTTTATCGAGCAATACCTCGCCCGTGTCGGCATCCATTAAACGACTTACCATTGATAGAAGAGTAGATTTACCAGCCCCGTTCGGTCCAATGAAAGATGTGATTTTTCCACGATGAATATTTACACTGACCTTTTCGACGACTGCTTTTTTCCCATAAAACTTCGTTATCTCACGAACTTGAATCATGAAGATCGACTCTCCTTTAATAATAAGTAGATAAAGTAAATGCCACCGACAAAGTTAATGATCACACTGAGTGTGGTCGAGAAAGAGAAAAGACGTTCAACGATCCATTGACCGCCTACTAATGCAATGACACTCATCAACGCAGCACCGGCGATTAACACTGAATGCTTGAACGTGTTGAAGAATTGGTAAGACAAGTTGGCTACAATTAGCCCGAAGAAAGTAATCGGACCTACAAGTGCAGTGGACACCGCAATCAGTACTGCCGATAAAATCAGCATGATCTTGACGACCGACTGATACGGCACACCTAGATTGATAGCTGTATCGCGTCCCAATGATAAAACATCGAGTTCATTGATATAGCGCCAACCGATAATAAGTGTGATAACCAATATCGATAATGCCCACCAAACGAGATCGCCATTGATATTGTTGAAACTCGCAAACATCTTATCTTGCACACGCAAGAATTCATTCGGATCGATCATCACTTGCAGGAATGTCGATATACTTCCGAAAAATGTACCTACGATGATGCCGACTAGTAATAAGAAATAAATCGGCCTATTCCCTTTACCAAATAAGAAGTGATAAAGCAGCAAGGCGAACAATATCATCGCACCTACAGACAGCATGAAGTTAAACTGCTGGTTGACCAGTACAAATGATGTAGATCCGAAAAAGAAAATGAGTACGGTTTGCAGCAGGATATAGAGTGAATCCAATCCCATGATACTTGGTGTCAAAATGCGGTTATGTGTGATTGTCTGGAAAATAACTGTGGAATATGCCACTGCTACACCTGTTAAAACCATAGCCACGACTTTGACTGCTCTTCTAGGAAGTGCATAGTCATAGCTGCCGTTCAAACCTTGAAATAGATACAGCCCGCAAAAGACTAATGAGAATGCCAATAAAATTAGCAGTTTCGTTGAGTTACGCATAGGCTTTCCCCCTAAACAACAAGAACAGGAAGATTGCGCTTCCGATGACACCGACCATTAAACTGATCGAGATTTCATATGGGAAGATAATAACCCTGCCTAGAATGTCACAGATAAGAAGGAAGATTGCACCTAGCAATGCGGTATGCGGCAACGTCTTTTGCAGATGGTCTCCTTTGAAAATCGAGACGATGTTCGGAATGATTAACCCTAGGAAAGGAATCAGACCTACTGTCAATACAACGGTTGTCGTAATTAATGCGACTAAGATCAATCCGATATTGACGATACTCTTGTAAGCGAGTCCTAAGTTCTTGGAAAAGTCTTCTCCCATACCCGCCACTGTAAATCGATTCGCATATAAATATGTAATGATCAACACAGGTACACTTATATACAAAAGCTCATAACGGCCTTTCATGATCATAGAAAAGTCTCCTTGAAGCCAAGCAGACATATTCTGGATCACGTTTGCTTTAAATGCAAAAAATGTGGCGATGGAAGATAAAATATTCCCGAACATCAATCCGACTAGCGGAATAAAAATCGCATCTTTAAATTTAATACGATCCAGAATTTGCATAAACAAGAATGTACCAAGTAAGGCGAATGTAAACGATACCGCCATTTTTTCTAATAGTGTCGCGTTGGTAAATATCAACATAGACACTAAGATTCCAAGTTTAGTCGCATCCAACGTCCCTGCCGTAGTAGGTGAGACAAATTTATTGCGGCTCAGTTGTTGCATAATCAAACCTGCAATACTCATCCCTGCACCTGCAAGCAATATAGCAACTAATCGTGGAACACGACTTATCAAGAAAATTTCTGTTGCTTCTGAGCGCCAATCCAATAGGTCCGCTGGTGTGATTCGGCTTGCGCCGACAAACAGCGAAAGAAATGATAAAAGTATAACTGCTGTAATTAAGTAACGTTTCTTCATGAAGAACTCCGATATCGAATATTTGAGCATTTCTCACTTAAATGAAAATGATTATCATTCGCTCAAGAACTACATTACCGCGTTTAGCATATGATGTCAATATCTAAATGAAAATCGTTATCAACACTTTTCACTAATTGATGATTACGGGACTTATGCACTGTTATTTATTCATCCATATGGAATCATACGAAAAAACCGTTTTCCGTATGACACGGAAAACGGCGTATTCATTTACTGCTGATTCATTCCTTGATTCATTTCTTGGGCACTATCTAGTATTTCTTTCGGTACTTTGATTTCATCAATCTCATTGATCTTTGTCATAGTACCTTTAATATTCTGTGTGACTTTAACTTGCTGACCTTGCTCATCCATTGTCATGATGATGTCAAAGTCTTTTGTGAAGAATGTCTCTTTATCGATGGTAATTTGCATATCAACTTTTCCAACTTTCATATCTGTTTCTCCCATCATGGATTCATCTGCACCCACTGGCATGTTCTTTTCCAACATTTCCTTCATGAGCTCACTGAACTTTTCACCGGAGCCTACCAACGTCAGAAAGTATTCATCGTTGGTCTCTTCAAATGTAAAGTCTTCTGCGTATTCCTCATACATGGTGAAATCCACTGGTGTTTCAGTCACTCCCGCCATTTGACCGGTGACTTCTTTATACATTTCATCCGGCAGTTTGATCCAACCACCTGACTCTGGATCCTTCATGAAGAAGCCTTCTTCTGTCATATACTGTTCTATCGCCATTCCTTCACCACCAACTTGCATATTCATCGTTTGACGAATGGCGAGCGGTTCAAGAATCATATCTATCTCAATTATTGCTCTCGCTTTGTTGTGCGGTTAGTTGGGGAAAATCTTCAAATCCACCTATTATATTAAGAATCAGATACAAATTAGTAGGCAATATAAACGACTATTTTACATGATTTTTCTTGTTTGTTATCAAGAGGTTTAAATTCTTAGTAATCGGGCAAACTAGAAGCATCCCACCCCCTTTCTCTTCTTATAAAGATAAAAGGATTTGGCTGCATGCATTGCGCATGCAGCCCTTTTTTTATTTACATTCACTTCATAATGAATTCTTGTAGGCGTTCACATTCACTTTCAGGCATTTCCACAGTCATCAATGTACCTTCTTCTTCGTACGCTGTATCTTTAATCGAAGCATTTTCATTTAGATGTGCAACGATTTCTCCACGGTCGTATGGGATCATTAATTTACACGTGACATATTGTCGGAATAAGTTTTGTTGGATCAATGTTAGTAATTCAGGTATGCCTTTATTTTCGCCAGCTGACATCCAAATACTTTGATCTTTTATACGCGGATAGGAGATTTCAGTCAAATCCGATTTATTATATATGTTGATGGTAGGAACATTTTCCACCCCTATATCTCCTAGTGTTTCATTGGTAACATCCATCATATGACCATGTTCTTCGTCTGAAACGTCCACAACATGCAACAGTAAATCGGCATTCTTGGCTTCTTCTAGTGTCGAACGGAATGCTTGGACAAGATGGTGAGGAAGTTTGGAAACGAACCCTACGGTATCTGTTAAAATGAACTCTTTTTTATCTTGCAGTTTAATTTTTCTTACAGCGGTTTCGAGCGTTGCGAATAGCATGTCTTTTTCACTAACTTCTTTGGATTCATCCACGTCTGTATATTGCAGCAACCGATTCATCAACGTGGATTTCCCAGCGTTTGTATACCCCACGATCGACACAACAGGTATGCCACTTCTGACACGCTGTTTTCGCTGCGTTTCTCGTTGATCACTTACATGCTCTAGCTCACGGCGAAGCTTCGCGATCTGATCTTCAATTTTCCGACGATCGAGCTCTAGCTTTGTTTCACCCGCCCCTTTATTCTGTAAGCCGCCTCCTGTGCCGCCACCTTGCCTACTGAGTGAAGCACGAAGTCCTACGAGTCGCGGTAATGTATATTGTAGTTGCGCCAATTCGACTTGCATCTGTGCTTCTCGATTGCGCGCGCGTCTCGCAAAAATATCCAATATAAGCATAGTACGATCAATAATTTTACACTCTAGATCTCTCTCCAGGTTTCGTAACTGGGAAGGCGATAATTCATCATTGAAGATTAATAAATTTGCTCCGGTTTCTTCATACACATCACGAATTTCACCAATCTTTCCTTTCCCAATATAAGTAGATGGGTTTTTCCGTTCCAAGTTCTGTGTCACTTCACCTATGACTTCCACATTGATTGCTTCTGCCAAATTCTTCAGTTCTTCCATCGCATATTCGAAGTGCAGATCCTTTTGTTCGTGCACGCCGACTACTACGGCCTTTTCAATTAACACATCCATGCTAGTATCCCCCCGACATCTTTCTATATAGTTTACCCTTCGTTCTGTTTGCTAATCGTTCGATATGAAATGAACCTCCGCCAAACGTTGCACCGTTTCACTTTTTTCTATAAAGCGCAAGACTACGTCCCCGATTCGAATATCATGTACATCGCCGACTTTCTGCGATAATAATACCGCCCATTCACCTGCTTCTTGCAAAGGATCTTCCACATGAAAAACACATTCTGAAACTTTTCGCTGTTGATGGAAAGTCGTTCTTGCACCTGTCTTGGCGAGACGAGCTTTTCGCTGTGCTTCGGGTTCTTCCCATTCAATGAAAAACGGATACGGCAATTCATTGGAGACACTTTGTTCGATAAACAACATCTTCCATCGAAGCAACTCACCGTCTTCTGTTTTTCGTGAGGCATTGTGAATTTTTGTTGTAGTGAAACCTTTGTTATCGAGTTCATCTTTCCATTGTTCCATATCTTCAACCGAAAAGCATACATTCGCCCAGCCATCTCCGTATTGCCGATCATGAAAGTAGTGTGCAATGAGTGGCAAATGCGCTGCCGCAATCCTCGCTTTGTCTTCGTCTTCTACTGTCAGCCATTCGATATAGGCATTATCAACATACAATAACGCATTTGCTGTTCCCCAGTTTTCATGCTGTCCACCAGCTACTGCCTGTGTAGCTTTTGCACGTTGCTCTTTAACAATGCTCTGTGCATCATTCTGGGTGAAATAGACCATATGGTCGAGTTTCATAGTAACCCCTCCCTCCTCAATAGATGATCTCCCTCTATCATATCAAACCTGTCTTACCAAACGGGATTCACCGACCTATCCCTTAAATGAAAGTCCCCCTTCATTCCTATTGTTTTTGCACAACGAATACACGATGCGGGACAATGATGCAATATAACCTCTCATAGTATGAGAACAGCTACAGTCAAAATAGGCTTCAGTGTTTCCCGAAAGGTCAGAATAGTGTAGGATAAAAGAAGAGTTTCAGGAGTATTTATGTCCTGATGATAACGAATGCGGAGGGATTGTATGGTAATCGATTTATTAAAATCTCACTCATCGGTTCGTCGTTACAAAGATGAGCCGATTTCAAGAGAAACAGTTATGGAACTAGTTAAAGCAGGTCAGCACGCAGCAAGTTCTCACTTCGTGCAAGCCTGCACCGTAATGTATGTCACAGACACTGAAAAACGCGGTCAATTAGCTGAGCTATCCAAGAACCGCCGCCAATTCTATACAGCCGGCGCGGTATTAGTATTTTGTATGGATTATAACCGCCTATCTCACGCTGCTCGTTTACATGGTCAGGAAATCGACTATACGGTAGTAGAGAATGTACTAGTTGGTGCGGTCGATGTTGGTCTATTCGCACAAAATGTCGTCATTGCTGCCGAATCGAAAGGCTACGGCATTTGCTATATCGGCGGCGTACGGAATGCGATGGAAGAAATTTCAGAAGTACTGGAATTACCGAAAGGCGTTGTGCCTCTATTCGGATTGTCTATCGGTGTTCCAAATGAATCCAATGGAGTCAAACCACGTTTACCTGTAGAAGCCATTTTGCATGAAAACACGTATAACGAAAAACAGTACACTGATCTATTACCAGCTTATGATGAAATCATGAAAGAATACTATTCAAGCCGTGACTCCAATCAACGTGATGCAATGTGGACAAAAGAAATGGCCGATTTCCTTGAATCACCAAGAAGAACGGATCTCCAGGCATTCTTAGAAAAACAAGGATTCTTATTGAACTGAAGACAGACAGGAGTGTCAAACGATGTCAGTAGATGACGTGCTGGAACTACTCCAGCGACGCATGACAGATGGAACATTCATCCGTGCCACAATTAGTGGGCCACGAATGAAATCCAATGATGTGAAGCGAATTAAATTAAAACCGCTTGAACTAAAAGGTGAATTTTATATTCAATTTGAGTATCAACATGAACGTGTTCTTAAGCATGACAATGTGGCGCTAGAAGACGTGGCGCAGCCCTTGCACGAGGCTTTGGAAAACTTTAAGCAATTCCATATTGATTTGTCAGATGAAACGATGCAGATTCAAATATCCAAGAAGATGAAGGTTTCGATTAAACGAATTTTCCTTAATACCGAAAAGACAGTAGACTATGCGCATAATCGTACGAAGAATTATGCATTACATGAAGGCACACCTTACCCATTTCTCATTCGTCTTGGTGTTCAAACACCCGAAGGTAAGGTTAAGAATCAAAAACATGATAAGTTCCGTCAGATTAATCGCTTCGTCGAACTGATTGATGACACGCTTTCCCACTTGCCAAAAGACCGTCCAATTCGCATACTCGATTTCGGATCGGGTAAATCTTATTTGACGTTCGCACTGTATCATTACTTGCGAATCGAAAAAGGTCTGGATATTCGGGTGACAGGATTAGATCTAAAAAAAGAAGTCATTGAAGAATGTCAAGAAATTGCACGTGATCTGCAATACGATCAGCTGGAATTTCTAGTAGGCGATATCAATGAATATGATGGGGATACCGCAGTGGATATGGTCGTCACGCTTCACGCATGTGACGTGGCAACGGATATGGCGTTGGCTAAAGCAGTCAACTGGGGAGCTTCCGTCATCCTATCTGTTCCTTGTTGTCAGCATGAGCTGTTTTCACAAGTTCATGCTCCGGCACTCGACATCATGTTGCAGCACGGCCTTGTAAAAGAACGTTTTGCTGCACTCGCAACCGATTCCATCCGCGCAGAGTTGCTAACATTAGTTGGCTATGAAGCACAACTCGTCGAGTTCATCGATATGGAGCACACACCTAAGAACATCTTGATACGTGCTTACCGTACTACTAAACAACCAACTGCAGCTCAAATTGATCGTTACGCAGCATTCAGGGATATGTTGCAGGCTAAGCCTTTCCTGGAGAATGAACTGAAGCCTTTGCTTGGTTTTCTACCGACAAATGACAATTACAGTATATAATAGCGAAAGATCACCTTTACGTCATATTGACGAAGCGGTGATCTTTTTATATTACTTATGATTGTGGCAAGTGCTCGATGATACTATCTACTGCCTGCTTAATATAATGCGGTTTCGTCCCAAGATTTAAACGAATGAAGCCTTTTGAGTTTTCCCCAAACCACTCTCCGTAGTCAATTGCTAGTTTACATGTATCTTGTACGAATTCTTTTACACCATCTGGCTGGATATGTGCACGCAAGTCAATCCACAATAAGTACGTTCCCTCTAACGGCGTAACGATTAACTGAGGCGCATGCTCTGCGAACTGTTCAACCGCATAGCGTTCATTGGATTTCACGACTTCTCGTAATCCTTCAAGCCAATCTACCCCATGATTATAAGCCGCTTCTGCAGCCGTCATTCCCAGCATATTGACTTCTGTTTGATTCACGGAATTCACATACGTATCGAACTGCTTTAGTAACGCTTCATTTTCTATGATGATCTGGGATGTTAACAAGCCCGCCAAGTTGAATGTTTTTGAAGCAGAAGTTACCGTAATGACACGCTCTGAGTACTTCCCTCCAGAGACAATTGCAGATGGTATATGTGTATGATCGCCAAATGTCATATCATGATGGATTTCATCCGACACGATCAACACGTCATGCTGTTCACAGATTGACAGGAGTTTTTCCGCTTCCTCTGCTGTCCATACACGGCCAACGGGATTATGTGGTGTACAATGAATGAATAGTTTTACGTCATTCTCGATTATTTGCTTTTCAAAGTCTTCAAAATCGATTGTGTAAATACCTTCCGTATTAATGAGTTCGCTACTTATCAGTGTACGACCAGTATCTTTCACTGCGTTGGCGAAAGGATAATAGACCGGGGATAGAATAATCACTGCATCCTGAGGTTTTGTAAATGCATTAACAAACCAGTACAATGCAGTCACGACGCCTGTCGAAAAACGCATCCATTCTTCTTTCACTTCATAACCATGACGCTCACGTTCCCAATTAATAAACGCTTCAAAATATGATTCAGGTGCATATGTATAGCCGAACACCCCAAAATCCACTTTTTCTTTCAATGCCTCTATCACTTGCTCTGGTGCTTTAAACTCCATATCCGCTACCCAGGCAGCAAGTAAATCTGCATCACCGAAACGTTCCTCAAGCTTGTCCCATTTCAGCGAGTTCGTACCCTTTCGATCAATTGCATAACGCTCTAAAAACTGTTCTTTATTCATATAGAAACCTCCTCTATTATCGTCTTTATAGTAGTCATTCTATTCCGATTGTATCATATGTCCCTATTCGCTTCCTACGTTGTCGTTATGATTTATTTTGGGGTATACTAGAGTATTGAAGCAACATTTAGGTGGAGGTTATGAACGTGAGAAAATGGAATACCGCAATGGGTTTACTAGCACTACTTTTCATTTGTTCCATTCAGTCTGTCAGCGCACAAACGACAGATATAAAATATATAGACGTCCCTAATCATCACTGGGCGAAAAATGAAATAATGCAGCTGGATGAAATGAAAATCATTACAGGCAATTTCGATATGCAGTTCCATCCTGAAACACCGCTAACAAAGGGGCAAGCTGCTGTCTCTTTATCTAAAATTTTCGGATCGAAATTTATTGATAAATCTTACGGGTTTTCAGATATCGCATGGGGATCGGATAAAGCACGTTTTGCTTCGACCGCTGTCGAGAACGGCTGGATTCAACCAAGCGAACAAGGTGTTTTCGGCTTTGACGAACCATTGACGAAGACAGAACTATGGAATTCATTCATTACGGCTTTTGATATGGAAAAGGACTTTGGTAAAGTGTTATCTACTAGCTGGCCTTCTAGTTTGGATAGATCAACGCTGAAAAATATTCCTGTTTATACGTTTCCTCAAGTAGAGGAGTTTCTTCATTACGGCGACTCGCTCGTATCCAGAGCATACTTTTCAAAAGCATTGCACCGGATTCTAGTGGAAACTAATCGTATTAAGCAACCAAAGCAGTTCACACTTTCCACTCCGGAAGAGTCTGTTACCTATAGAAAAAGTGTTCCCGAGACTTATTTAGGAAGTGTTCCGTTCAGTACACACCCTCTTTATTTGCGCTCCAAGAATGCCTTTGAATATAAAGACTTTACACAAACTGATTATGGGTTTTCACGTGATAGTACCTATACGTATGCCGTTGGAAAAGAAGGAGCAGAAATTAAATTAACTGTTCGTGAATTACCTAATAAAGATGTATTTGTATTCTCGGAACTAAATAATCCAACAGACGAATCTATTACGGTAGAAGTACTTCAAAAGGAAGAGGATGTCGCGCGTATTAACTTATTCCGCTATGATCGCTATCCACTCATGCGTGAAAACACAGATTTGACTGATGCTGATATGACCACTTATCCGACAGGTCTGTTGCGCTTCATCAAAACAGACGGCACTGTAGAAGAGCGGATGATTGGACAGGCTTATCAATCCAAACAATTATCCCTTCGCTATGATAATAACGAACAAAGCGTCTCGCGAGAACTTCTTGAAGAGCAAGAGAACTTCTCCTATGCGTTAGCTGGAAAAACACTGCTATCCTCCTATACACTACAAGCCAACACAGGGGAAATTGCCGACCACTGGTATGTCGATTCAGACGAGCAGTTATTTAATTCAAAGGATTATATATTCAAATGGATGAGAGAAACTAGTCAGAATCACAAGAAGCGTAATAATTGGTACACAGCAGATGGTTCATATAATAAATTAGCAGATTCAACAGAACCGATGCCCGTTACAGGTCAAAACTACGGACGTACGTTATTGATGCTGAAAGAAGATCGAGCCTTAACACTTTATCATGAAAATAAAGGACGTTATTTTGAGAATCTAGTCTATAATGCTTTCGTCAACTTGAAAAACTTCAAGCAGGACAAAGCCTACTGGGAAACAGAAGTAACCAGTACGTATTTAAAAAATCTATATGATATTCACGCACCATTTATTGATACGCGTTTCAATGAACAAATAGCTTTATTCTATTATAATATCGGCGGTGAGTTCGGGATCCCTTCCCCGAATGAACCACTGCGTAATTATGCTGACCTGCTCGTTTCCCAACAACAAAAAGGCAATATTAATCGGGTAGCTAGCGATGCCTATTACATTGCGGATTACTTTCCGATCAAACAGAAAGTGACTACCCATACATCCATGAACCACGCACTCGGTGGTATGAATATTTTACTCATGTCTTACCAGGAGTTCGGGGATTGGAGATATCTTCAAACCGCACGCAATATCCAGCGAGCCATCGTCTATCAAAAAGATAAATGGATTCGTGATTCCGGAGATATTTGGTATAAAATCTCTCCGGAATCTACTTTCGAAGGCGATGATTATAAACATCTGACACTAGAAGACTTAATTGAATCCTATCAACTTTGGCAACAAATTGATCCTAGTTACTTGCCTACGCTGCAGCAACTAATTATTTCTAAAGCCACCTTCCTATCCAATGAAAAACTTGGCTATACGACGAAGATTAAAAAGGGCTTGAAGGAAATTGGCTTGTACGAGTATTTACCCGATGGCGATGAAGTTACCGACGCATTATAAAATATAAACAAAAAGAGCTATCCGTGCACACTGTGCAGGATAGCTCTTTTCGTTTATTTTCCTTCCTCAATTAACTCTATTGTATCATCAAATTCTTTTTCAATAATCGGGTCATGTTTATACGTTATTTTACTTACTACAACTGCAACAAGAAGACAGATCACAAACCCTGGAACGATTTCATATAATGAACTCGATAAGAACTTGACGTTACCCCAAATACCGACTGTAATTGCACCAGTGATCATACCATATAGCGCACCTTTAGCCGTTAATTTTCTCCAATATAATGATAAAAGGATGATAGGACCGAATGCCCCACCAAAGCCTGCCCAAGCAAACGAAACCAACTTCAAGACAGATTCTTTATTCGGCCAAGCGAGCGCCATTGCGACAATCGTCACGAGCAGAACAGCTAGACGACCTAAAAATACATAACGACTATCCGTGGCATTTGTTTTGAAAACCGCTTTATACAAGTCTTCAATCAACGCAGAGGATGTCACAATCAATTGAGAGGATATCGTACTCATGATAGCTGCCAAAACTGCAGCTAGCATAATGCCTGCAATTAGCGGATGGAAGATAATCTGTCCTAGAACAATAAAGACTGTTTCTGGATCCGCTAAGTCCGCGCTATTTTGCTGAAAATACGCGATACCGATTAATGCAGTAGAAATTGCACCCATCAAACTTAGTATCATCCAACCAATACCTATCCGTCTTGCACTTTTCGTCTCTTTAACTGAGCTGATTGCCATAAAACGGACGATAATATGCGGTTGCCCAAAGTAACCGAGTCCCCATGCAAGCGAAGAAATGATACCTACTACACTCACACCTGATACAAAGTTAAACAGCGAAGGATCGACTTCTCTAATACTCGCCGCTGTTTCAGAAAATCCACCTGTAATGAAAATACCAAATGAAGGCACTAAAATTAGCGCTAAAAACATAATCAATCCTTGAACAAAATCAGTATAACTGACGGCTAAGAATCCACCAAATAACGTATAAGCTAACACTACTACTGATACAATAATAAGCCCCGTATGATACTCTAATCCAAATGAACTTTGGAAGAACTTACCACCCGCTACCATACCTGAAGATACGTAGAACGTGAAGAATGACAAGATAATGATCCCTGAAGCTACTCGTAGTAAACGAGAAGTATCTTTTAATCTGTTCTCGAGAAAACTCGGAATCGTGATAGAGTTATTCGAGACTTGTGTATAGGCACGTAAACGTGGTGCCACAAACAACCAGTTCAAATAAGCACCTACCGTCAAGCCAATCGCCAACCATATTTCACCTAATCCACTTAAATAAATTGCGCCCGGTAATCCCATCAAAAGCCAACCCGACATATCGGAAGCTCCCGCACTCAGTGCTGTAACAGCCGGTCCGAGTGAACGTCCACCAAGCATATAATCCGTCAGATTCGATGTACGTTTGAACGCATACCAACCAATGAACAGCATAGCCGCCATATAAACGATTATGGAAATAAGCTGATACATTTGTTCTGTCATACTATCATCTCCTTTTTTCTATCTATGTACTCATACTACCTGATAGGTAGCGTGCTTTGAACCTTTATTTCGAGACTCGTAGAATATGACTATTTTTCGATACAATTCCCCGGGAAATTACTTCATTTGACATAGAACAAATAAACGTTTTATTTTCACACTTTACATTTATTTGAAACCAATCCTTCTTTCATAACGTATATATACAAACCAAAAGGGGGAGATCGAATGTTACACACGACAACTAACATGCTGCAGGGCCGGACAATTGAAACGTATCACGGGATTGTATCAGGGGAAACTATCATGGGAGCAAATATCGTACGAGATATTTTTGCATCTGTCACCGATATTGTAGGTGGACGCAGCGCTGCTTATGAAAGCAAACTAACTGAAGCACGTCAAACAGCAATTGATGAAATGTCCCAGAAAGCGAGTGCTATGGGTGCGAACGCTGTCATCGGTGTAGACTTAGATTTCGAAATGGTACGTGAAGGCATGATGATGTGTATCGCAACTGGTACAGCTGTTACGTATCGGGATGGAGAATAATCATTATTAGAAAAAGAGAGGGTTTCCCCCCTCTCTTTTTCTATTATCCTAATATCTCCGCTACACGTCCAACTTGTCCATCTTCAAGTCGCACTTTAATACCGTGTGGATGGAAGCTGGAATTAGTCAATAAATCTTTGACAACACCTTCTGTTTTCACTCCACTACGCTGATCTTTCTTTAAAATAACAGCTACTCGTAACCCAGGTTTTACATCTGAACGATTTTGTCCATTCATATACTCATCTCTCCTCTTTTTATTCAGTGTACCATATTCATGAACTCTTTCTCCCCCAGTACATCGGATGAAGGAAGATAGGATGCATGGTACAATAAAGTCTATCAAACTAGGAGGGGTTTTCATGCGATTAACAGTATACCTAGCTGGTGAAATTCACACATCTTGGCGAGATGAAGTCAAACAACAAGCAAAAGATCTACAATTACCTGTCGACTTTGTCGGCCCCATGGAAGACCATGATCGCTCAGACAACATAGGAGAAGAAATACTAGGACAACAACCGGATAAAATCTTCAAAGATGCTGCAGCTTCAAGCCTCAACAACTTACGAACGGAAATATTAATGAAAAAATCAGATGTCGTCATTGCCTTATTTGGTGAACAGTACAAACAATGGAATACTGCGATGGATGCCAGCGCAGCAGTCGCTTTCGGGAAGCCACTCATTCTGATTCGTCAGGAAAATCATCACCACCCATTAAAAGAACTATCCCGTAAAGCACATGTTACGGTAGAATCGGTAGATCAAGCAGTTTTAGCATTAAAGTATATTTTCGAGTAACTCTGTCATTGAATCGCTAGAGGACAAGCCTATTAAATTATCGGCTTGTCCTTTTTTTCTCTACTGACTTCTATGTTTACCACTTCAACTATCATTTACTTTTGGCTAGTCTTCATACATAATAATTTTGACCTATCACATCTCAAATAAATAATTTCTTAACAGAAAATTCTATCTGTATATAACATCTCAAAATGGTAGAATAGGAGTAGATGCGAAAGTGGGAAGGGGCAATCGGGTCGTGCAGAAAAAAGGAATTCGCCAACAATACATAAAAGTATTTATCGTATCAATAGTCATCGCGATCATCGGAATGGGTAGTATGTATTTCTATGCTAGTAGCTCTTGGGACGAACTAGAAGATCTACAGCAAGATTCAATAAATAAATCGGAATTGATTGAAGAAATATCCGATTCGATTCAAGATCTATTCTTTCGGATACGTGGTTACTACGCTTTTCAAATAGAGGAAGAACTAAACTTTGCTTATCAAGCAATCGAAGACATTCATTCTTATTCCAGTGAATTTAAATCTCTTCAACTAAATGCAGACGAACAGCAAATCATTGACGAAATCGATAACTTCTTAATGGAATACGAAAGTGTCACCCTTCCAAAAGCGATTCATTTTGTTGAAGAGGATGATTATGATGGCTTACAGGAATTAGCAAAGAGTGGTACCAACCTAAACGTCAACAGTTTCCTTAAATATGCTAATGAATACGAAGATTCTTCAAAGGAAAAGATGAAACTCGCATACAATAATACGATGCAACAAACTAAAGCATTCTTTTTGATTATCACCATCTTCGGCTTTACCTTCTTGCTTATTCCAATCTATATGGTTTGGAACGTTATCAACCGGGTGGTTAAGCCGGTAGAGGATATCACGCGCGCAGCAGATCAGTATGAAACAGAAGGTACTGTCTTATTCCAGCCTATTCAGTCAGAGAATGAAATCGGTGCTCTCTCGCAATCCATTCATAAAATGATGGAACGTATACAAATGAATGAGCAAGAGCTTCTTGCCCAAAATGAAGAGTTGATTACACAGCAAGATGAATTATTCAATCGCCAGACTAAAATGGAATTCGCTTTATCTGAAGCTCGATTTACCCGTATCCGTTTAGAACGTTACAACGGTTTGAGTCATATTTTATCATTTTCTTTGGATAAGCAAGAAGTATGCGACCAAACTTCCGACTATTTAAATCACATCTATCAAGCCGATTTAAGTTTTCTTTGGCTTCCTAAAAATGGGATTCATACGTTGAAAGGAATTTCACAAGATTTTTTCAATGAAATAAAACAAGAACGACTAGATTATATAAAAATAAGACTTGAAACAGAGCCCTATTTTATGATCAAACGAGAAGCAGTATATGAAAAAGGAATAGCTGACAGTACTACATATGTCTATGATTTTGTGACAGGTATCTACAATGTCGCTAACGAATTAAGTGTCGTTTCCGTTCTCTCGCGTATCGGCAAGCCGTTTACGGATGACGACCAAAAAGATTTATACGGTTTGCTTAAACGAATTGCGATTGCTGTGGACCGGATTGAGCAATACGAACTCATTAGTCATGAACGTCAATTGAATCAGAATATATTGGATAACATCAATGAAGGAATTCGTTTCGTTTCAAATACAAGTGAAGGCGATAAGTATAATACAGCCTTATTTGATTTACTTGGCATGGAACCTGAAACGGAACATAAGGCATGGCCAAGAGAAGAGTGGACAGAGTATTTCCTGAAGCAAATCAATGACCCTGTTCAATACAAAGCATTTCTTGATGAGGCAATCCGATCCGAATCCACGGAATTCATAAATAACCACTATACACTTTCATTGCCTTCTAAAAAGTCTCGGGTCATGAATGTGTATAGTGTCCCAATTATTATTCAACAAGAAAAAGTGGGTACGATCTTCGTACACCGTGATATAACGCATGAACACGATGTCAATAAAATGAAAACAGAATTGGTGTCGACTGTCAGTCACGAGTTACGAACTCCTTTATCAAGTATACTCGGATTCTCTGAGCTTTTACTGAATAAAGATATGGATGAGCAACGCAAAAAACGCTATCTTGAAACTATTCACAGCGAAGCAAACCGATTGACTGCCCTCATCAATGACTTCTTAGATTTACAGCGGATGGAATCAGGGCGTCAATCGTATACAATAGAAGATGTATCGGTTAATACAGTAGCTGAAAAGGCTGTATCCTATTTAATGATACAATCCCCTCGCCATACTTTAAAGATGCAAGATCTCACATATTCATCTATAGTCAGAGCGGATTATGATCGTGTACTGCAAGTATTCATGAATTTAATTGGGAATGCTATTAAGTTTTCTCCTGAAGGTGGAAATGTAAATATTACCCTGTTAAATCAACAAGACGCAATTGTCGTTTCCATAGCGGACGAAGGGATTGGCATCCCTTCAGATACTATTGGACATCTATTTGAGAAATTTTATAGATTCGATAATAGTTATAGTAGAAAAATTGGCGGTACCGGTCTAGGTTTATCTATATGTAAGGAGATTATACAAGACCATAACGGACAGATTTGGGTAAGTTCTGAAGAAAACGTAGGGACGACAATCTTCTTCTCCCTTCCTTTGAAACAGCAGTTGCCAATAGAAAATATTGACTACGACAAACCTTTGATTGTCATAGTAGAAGATGATGTGAATATTTCATTATTACTGGGAGAAGAGTTAGCAAGCAATGGATTTTCAGTCATTCATCATTCCAAAGTAAACAAAGCATTTGTATGTATTGAAAAACTGCAACCGGCTGCAGTCCTCGTCGACCTTATGCTAGAAGAGGGTGAAAACGGTTGGGATCTAATTAGCCAAATGAAAGAACATACTAAAACTAAATCAATCCCCATCGTTATATCTTCTTCATTGGAAAAAGAACCGTTACTGATGAAAAAGTTCCATATTAGTGAGTATTTGACGAAGCCTTATCCTCTTAGCGATTTATCATCCATTATCATGGAAACAATAGAACGATCTGATGGACTGATTTTATATCCAGAGAACAACTAAAAAGAACGTCCTTTTCCTTACGGAGAGGACGTTCTTTTTTAGTTATGTACTGTAATTAAAATAGCGACTTAACTAATTCTACTAATTCACTCGGGCTAAATGGTTTGGGAACAAAGTAAGAGGCCCCTTTGGCTAAAGCAGTATCCTGATCCGCTTGCTGTGCCTTCGCAGTAAGCATAATAATAGGTGTTGTTAGTTTTAACGATTGTAGACGTTCTAATAATTCTAAACCCGTCATACGTGGCATCATATAATCTAAAAGAATGGCGTCATATGAATTTCTTTGAATCTTTTCCAAAGCTTCTACCCCATCTTCTGCTTCTTCTACTTGAAACCCTTCAAATTCCAAAGTGTCCGTCAGCAACATGCGTAAAATATCTTCATCGTCTACAACTAACACTTTTTTTCCTATATGAGTCAAAGTGGGTACCTCCTTCTATTCTCTTTTATCAAATAAACGATTAGCTAATTTATCAATTCTTCCGAGGACTTCTGATGGTTGAAATGGCTTAATAATATAGTCATCTGCTCCAAGCCAAAGAGCTGCCTTAATATCATTTGCACTTTTTCTAGCTGTCATCATGGATACTGTGACGTTTGTTTTAGCATGGTCGCTCTTTAATCGACTTAATACTTCTAGACCATCCATTTTTGGCATGACACCATCAAGTAGTACGATGAAATAAGCGTCTGGGCTGTACCAGTCATCTTCCAGAAACGAAGGGCCATCAGCATACGTCTTCACTGTAATATCAATGTCCGAAGACTTTAACTCCATCAACGTTTGCTGAAGGATCTGCCTAATGAACGAGTCGTCATCTACAATAATGACAATCAACTTTCTCTTCACTACCCGTTTTCTCTGGTCGTAAATCACAGTTTGATTTCGCCCTGAACGCTTTGCTTCATAAAGAGCCTGGTCAGCAGCATATATCAAGTTTGCAGTATTCCCCTTATATGTCGCACTGCCCGCGGAGAAGGTTACTTGGAACGTCTCTTCATCAGAAGTGAATGTAGTGTCATTAAATTTTTCCCGAATGCGATCGACGGCATGCACAGTATCTTCTGCTTTGATAGTATCAAATAATAAAGCAAACTCTTCCCCGCCGTAGCGGAATACGTAATCACCTTCACGTTTTTCTTCTTTAATGATTTCACCAAACTTCCGCAGAACTTCATCGCCGACAGGATGTCCATACAGATCATTTACTTGTTTAAAGTGATCCAAATCTATTATGACAAGTGAGAAAATCACTTCGGATTGATCAGCTTTTTTAGCCAATATATTAATAGTCTCGTCAAAGTAGCGTCGATTACCTACACCCGTCAAACTATCTGTAATCATACTGCTACTGACCGCATGTTGACGCATTTGCCGATTGAATAAATAAGGGAAAAAGACATCCATATCAAAAGGTTTAGGTATTAAATCCATGGCCCCTCTACGATATGTTTCAATCAAAAGTTCTTTTGTCACTTCTTCACTCGAGATAGCTAAAGTCGTATTTTTTTGCCGCGCAGGTTCTGCAATTTGATCAAGTACTTCAAAACCTGTCATATCAGGCAACTTGGCATCTATGATGACAATACTTGGCCTCATAGAGTAAAATTGTTCAATTCCGCGCTTCCCATTTAATGAAATAATTACTTGAGCTCCAAGCTTCTCGAGCAACTCTTTTAAATTGGATACAAATTCTAAGTCTTGATCAATAATTAGAACGAATGTCTCTTGATCAAGACGGTTGACGTAACGATCCGGTAATTGAAATTCTTCTTTTTTCACAGTAATGGTATCATCAAAATGCGAACGAATACGATTCTTCAAATTTTCTAATGAAGAAACGGGTATTTTCTGATCGTTGGAAGATGTTAAAATCTCTAATTGTGACGCACAAAAGAGAGACAACTGTTGCAACCCGATTGTCCCAGACGTTCCCTTCAATTTATGAAGAAAATAATACAACTCTCTTTCCGTTAAACTACCACGCACTTTCCACTCTTCAAAGATATTCTCTGTTCGTTGTGCAAGCATATTCTGATATTTTTTTTGACTCACTGTTTTCCTCTCCGTTCAGCGGAAGCATTCCCATTTCGGCCTGTACTTCTGATTCCCCGGTATTCTACTTCTATAAAAAGAGAGCTGGTAATATAGAATTCCCTATTACCAGCTCAACAATATATTTACTCTAGACCCATTTCTTCTTTCACTACTTGTGAAATTCGATCTGCATAGTCTGCACATTGTGCTTCTGTTTCAGATTCGACCATTACACGGACGAGTGGCTCCGTACCCGAAGGTCGTACAAGAACTCTTCCCTGGCCGTTCATTTCTTTCTCTACTTCATTAATAACTCCAACGATACGCATATTATCCATTACCGCATATTTATCCATTACACGAATATTAGTTAATTTTTGCGGATACACTTTCATTTCACTAGCTAATTCCGAAAGTTTTTTACCAGTTTGCTGCATGATATTAACGAGTTGCAATGCTGTCAGTAAGCCATCGCCTGTTGTATTATAATCCATAAAAATAATGTGACCTGATTGCTCTCCACCAAGATTATAATGATTTTTACGCATCTCTTCTACGACGTACCGATCCCCTACAGCTGTTTGAACACTCTTCATGCCGAATTCTTCTAGAGCTTTATAGAAGCCCAGATTGCTCATCACAGTAGAGACAATAGTATCTGATTTTAATCTGCCCTTGCTATGTAAATATCGCGCAACTATGAACATAATTTGGTCACCGTCAACAATATTTCCCTTTTCATCAACAGCGATGAGACGATCTCCATCACCATCAAATGCTAAACCGATATCAGCACTTTTTTCTACTACAAGTGCTGCAAGTGCTTCGGGGTGTGTAGACCCAACACCATCATTAATGTTCAAGCCATTTGGAGAAGCACCCATTGTTGTTAAGTCTGCATCCAAGTCCGCAAAAACATGGGTTGCCAAGACCGAAGTTGCACCATGTGCGCAATCAAGTGCCACATGGATATTCTCAAAGTCCTCATCGACAATTTGTTTCAGGTATTGAATATACTTTTGACCGCCTTCAAAGTATTCTGTAATGGTTCCAACATTCCCACCAACCGGACGGGGCAATGTATCTTCTTCTGCATTCAATAGCTGTTCGAATTCTTCTTCCTGTGCATCAGTCAGTTTAAAACCGGTTTCCCCGAAGAACTTAATTCCATTATCTTCAACCGGATTATGTGATGCTGAAATCATAACACCTGCTTGTGCGTTCATGACACGTGTTAAATAGGCTACGCCTGGTGTACTGATTACGCCTAATTTCATAACTTCCACACCAACAGATAATAGACCTGCTATTAACGCATTTTCAAGCATTAAACCAGAAATCCGTGTATCTCTTCCTACTAGAACTTCTGCTTTTCCTTCTACATCTTTAGTAAATAAATATCCACCGATTCTTCCTAATTTAAATGCCAGTTCAGGTGTAAGTTCCTTGTTCGCTACACCTCTGACGCCATCTGTTCCAAAATACTGTGTCATGTTGTATTCTTCCTTTCGATCTTATCTTAGTAGATCATGTTTGGTACGTGCTTTACGATTCTTTAGTATCATCCGTCTTTTTCGATACGTCAGATGTTTCACCTGAAACCTTCACCTGGATTTTTAATTTAGCAGGTGTCACTTTAGTAATTCCATCTGGCTTTTTCACATCTACTTCCACTTTCCCGGATTTATCTATTTTATCTATCTCCAGTTCTATTGGAATATCTTTAATTGCGTCCACTGAACTCTTTGGACCGTACATTCGAATGAATTGAACTTCGGGTACTGCACTTTCAATCGTTATTCCATCCGGAGATTGTCCCTTTTGTTGCAACTTCAACGGTATTTCACGACTATATTCCTGAATATCCACTTTGACGGTCACTTCTTCCGGATCCAATGCAACCGATAGCTTATTCAAGTCCCGATCTAACACACGAACACGTGACTTTTGCTCAAAAGGCTTATCTAGGCTACCGTCACTAGCAATAGAGACCTTTACGAAACTAATGGCATCCACCACGCTTTTCGCACCTGTAACATTAATTGAAGAGGGTTGGACGCCCATGCTTTTCACTTCGTAGCCTTCTGCTAGCAATCTAGTATTCATCTCTGGATCGACACGAAATGATTGAGTTACCTTTTCCTCAATATTAATAGTAACCGTTGCAGGATCTAGCCGAACATCCAGTTTATCTGATAAATTTTCTGCTTGTATACGCACACTATGTTCACCGAGTGTCAAGTTTTGCAAGTCTAATTTCAATGTAAAGTCCTTTAGCAATTTAGTAGTCTGTACAATTTGGGCGGGTCCTTCAATTGTCATATTGACCATGTCAGGTACTCCGGTTACTACTAAATTTTCCGTATCGTAATATACTTCTACGGGTACGTCTTGCATGAGATCAAACACATCGCCTATTGTATTACGACTTGATTGGTCCTCTGCTTTTACTGATAAAAACAGCATGATTGCTAAAAACAGAGCAGTCAGTCGTAGAAACCAGGGGCTATCCATGAATTTATCCATTTTTTCTCTTCCCCCACTTCCATAGAGAAGTATCTGTTTGTCCTGTGGTGTTACCGAACCATGAAATACGTAATAGCTTTTCGAATTCCTCGATATCTAATTTTCGGTTAATTTCCCCATCCGCAGCCAGGCTTATAGCACCCGTTTCTTCTGAAACAATGATAGTTACCGAATCAGTGACCTCACTGATTCCAAGTGCCGCACGATGTCGTGTACCGAGCTCTTTAGAAATAAACGGACTTTCCGACAATGGTAAATAACAACCCGCAGCAGCAATACGATTTTTCGTCACAATGACTGCACCGTCATGTAGCGGTGTGTTTGGAATGAAGATATTGATGAGAAGTTCGGAAGTAATATGTGAATTCATGGGGGTGCCTGTTTCGATATATTCACTAAGACCTGTTTCCTTCTCAATCGTGATTAAAGCACCAATACGCCGCTTCGCCATATAACTAACGGATTTGACGAATGCCTCAATCAGTCGATCACGTTCTTCTTCTTCCTGCATAGCAGTCCGCGCAAAGAGTCTGCCCCGTCCTAGCTGCTCTAACGCTCTACGTAATTCTGGCTGGAATATAATGATTGCAGCCAAAAAACCGAATCGCAGTACTTCTTCCATCATCCATTGAAGTGTCTTCAAACCGAGCCATTCCGTAATATAGCGACCGATTAAAATCACAAATATACCTTTTAGTAATTGGACAGCTTTTGTTCCTTTAATAATGGTAATTAATTTATATAGTACGAACCAAACAAGAAGCACATCCACAATATTTTTCAGTATTTCTATTGGTGCTAACGTTGTTGCTTGCTCCAAACCCGGCATGTGCTTCCCCTACCTTTTAAAAAAAATCTTATAAATTTAGTATAACATAATTCCCAACTAACATGCCCAACTAAAAGGTATTGTACGTCTGAGTGAAAATTAAAAAAGTGATGCATAAGCCCGTAAGCCGCATCACTTTGTAATTTATTTTATCACTCATTTTCAAGCTTTTGTTCTTTCGACGCAGGGATAATTTCCTTTGCCACAGATTTCATCTTATACCACAGCCAATCAAAGATTTCATTGATTTCTTCACTTGATCCCGTTATAACGGCAGTCGAAGCCATATACTTAGAACCTCTAATGACCGTGACATCGCCATCAACCTCTCCTTCTATTCGAAGGTTCCCATTCTTCACGACAAGGTCTCCAACAACTGTTTCGCCTGCCGGTACAACAACCGTTTCTCCCTCAACAACCAAATTAGGCTGCTTCGTAAACGAAAACTGCTGTTCATTTTCAAAACTCGAGAAGAAAGATGCACTCATCAGTAGTAAAAACATCGCAGCCGCCACCATAAATGGATGTTGACGTAACCACTTATTCGGACCTTTCTTAACCGTCTGTCTTGGCAATCTTGCAGTCACGCCATTGACAAAACCAGTGGGTGCTTCCACTACATCTACAGCCTTAAATAAAGTAACGGTTTGCTCTAGTTCCTCAAATGTTTCTCTGCACTCAACACATAACTTCAAATGTTCGTTCATAATCTGCTCTTCTTCATTGGTGATTTCACCATCTAAAAACGCATGCATATAATGGACAACATGTTTAGGACATTTTTCCATGAATCTAACCTCCTACATACTCCCCATTTGTTGCCGAAGCGCTTCTCGTCCTCGATGTACTCGTGTTTTTACTGTGCCGAGTGGCATCTCCAAGATGTCAGCGATTTCCTGCAACTGTAGGTCTTCCATATATCGTAAAATAATAATCGTGCGGTATTTATCGGGCAGCCTGTTTACTTCATATTGAACACGATCTTTCATTTCCATCTTTTCTACTTCTTCTTCCGGTAACTGTTGTACCATTGCGATTTGCGAATACATGTCCAAGCCTTCAGTCCCTGGAACTGTTGCATCCAAGTAGTAATCGGGTTTTTTCTTACGAATACGATCAATACATAAATTGGTGGCAATACGATACAACCAAGTAGAAAATTTCCGCTTTTGATCATAGGTTTCCAAATTTACATAAGCGCGCACAAAGGCTTCTTGTGCAATATCTTCCGCCTCTGCTGCATTGTTCAACATTCGATAGCAAACTTGATATAGACGGTGTTGAAAATGGATGACAATTTCCTCAAAAGCTTCCTGATTACCATGTAAAACTTCTTTTACTCGTTTGTTAATTAATTCGTCCAATAGGCTTCACTCTCCGCTCTCATGCGGCTGTCCCTTTATATACGTTAGAAACTGCATTTGGTTTCACTTTTTTCATTTATTATGTCCATCTCTACTTTATCATTATTCTGACTACCAGTGATAGCGATTTCCTAAATAGAAAAAATGATCCAAACCCGCAGGCTTAGATCACTTCAACGAATTATAGTAGTTTTTCACCAAATAATGATCCCATTAGACCGACTGCCACATCAGCTGTCTTATTGTACTTGTCGAGTATAGGATTTACTTCAACGAATTCCGCGGATGTAATAACATTTGCATCTTCTAGCAATTCCATAGCCAGATGACTTTCACGGTATGTGATCCCACCTGGCACCGGCGTTCCAACTCCTGGTGTATACAATGGATCCAAACCGTCCAAGTCTAATGACAAATGAACACCATCTACTTTTCTTGAAGCAAAATACTCAAGTGTTTGCTGTATGACCGCTGACATTCCGTAACGATCAATTTCGTGCATAGTAAATACTTTTACGCCTTTTTCCTTAATCAATTGTCGTTCACCAGGATCTACTGAGCGTGCTCCGATGATTACCACGTTTTTAGGATTGATTTTCGCTCCCTCACTATGCACATTTACCAATCGCTCATGTCCCAGCCCCATACTGACCGCAAGCGGCATACCATGGATATTTCCTGACGGAGATGTTTCGCTCGTATTCATATCTGCATGCGCATCATACCAAATAACACCAAGATTTTTATAGTGTTCCGACAACCCTGCAAGTGTACCAATTGCAATACTATGATCTCCACCGAGAACTAATGGAAACTTTTTGTCCTTTACTATGGCTGAAATTTTCGCAGCAAGCTCTTCAGTCGCTTCTGTCACTTCTGTTAAGTTCTTCAATCCTGCTTCATTACACGATAGATCATGAATAGGAGAAACAGAAACATTCCCTTCGTCCTTAATATGATGCCCCAATGCCTGCAGGCGATCTACCGCTCCTGCATACCGAATCGCGCTTGGTCCCATATCCACTCCACGCCGGCTCTGACCAAGATCCAAGGGTACTCCGATTAAAGAAATGACTAGTTCGCGCATAGTTAATCCTCCCACCTGATATTCATATTTTTAAGTAGAACGGTATTCTCATATTTCTCTCGCGTCTTCTAGTGACATCGGTCGTCCGTAATAATAACCTTGCCCTTCACGGCACCCTAACTTATAGAGCATTTCTGCCTGCTCAGGTAGTTCTATTCCTTCTGCCACTACATTCAATCCCGCTGTATCCGCAAGAGTTACAATCGCTTTGACAATAGCTTGACTGTTTTCATTTTCCAATATATCTCGCACAAATGACATATCAATTTTTAACGTATCGGCTGGGAGCTCTTTAATATAGCTGAATGTACTATATCCTGTACCGAAGTCGTCAATCGCCACAGTAACGCCTTCACTGCGAAGCCTTTGAATGGATTCTTTCATGCCATCTGTATCCATAAATGAGCTTTCTGTCAGTTCTAATTCCAACATCTCAGGTGGTACATGGTATTCTTTAATGATATTCAATACGAAGTCAACAAAGCCCTCTTCTTTCATTTGGACTGTTGAGACATTCACAGCAAACCGACATGTTTCACCAGCAGCGGCTTCTATTTCTGCACGCCTACACACTTCACGCAAAATCCATTCTCCAAGTGGTATGATGATTTTCGTTTCCTCGGCGAGCGGAATGAATTTATTAGGTGGAATAATACCTAAATCCGGATGATTCCAACGTACAAGTGCTTCTACGCCAGTCAACTCACCGGTATCCAGTAACACTTTCGGCTGATACTCAAGATAAAAATGTTGTTGTTGTACGCTTTTTCTCAATTCATTTTCCAACAAAATTCGCTCTAATGACATCTTTGAAGTACCCGGCTCGTACATTACCGTATCGCCGCCACCTTGTAACTTCGCCTTACCTAATGCCAATGTAGCTTTAGTAACCAAATCGGAAGGCTGATTGGCGTGTTCGGGATACAAAGACACACCACAACTTATAGACAATGTGTAGTTTTGTTTTCCAACTTGGATAGGTTGTTCCAAAAAAGTACGAATCTCCTCCGCATGATTAAAGAACTCTTCTCCGTCCTTTAATCCGGATATGATGAATGCAAATTCATCTCCCGCAATACGGGCTAACAGGCTTTCAGGACCTGTTCTCTGTTTCAGTCGTTCTCCAACCATTGCCAATAAATAGTCTCCCGCTTCATGCCCAAGTAAATCATTTGCATAACGAAGACGATCAATATTCATATGAACAAGAGCAAATACTTGATTGCGGGTACGTGCTCTTTCAAATGCCAAAGCCATCTGTTCTCTAAATGAATTTCTGTTCATTAAGGAAGTCAATTGGTCATTGTAGACTAGATACTTTATTTTCTCGTCTGATTTCACACGTTCTGTAACATCTCGCATGACGACTAAAAGTTTGTCTTCATATTCAACCAATTCCTTTACTTCATCAATCTTTGCCTCCATAATATGCAATCCATTTCTACTATCTAAAAAAGAGTACTCCAAATTAAGTGATTGACGTTGATATCCTCCAAAATGCAAAATTTTATTTTCTACTTTTTGGCGATTTTTCTTATAGATGTAAGAATACAATGAATTGGAATATAGTTCGTCCACTGAATGTCCAAGAAGCTTCTGAAAAGATGGAGAAACATAGTAGAACTTCCCTTGCCGATCAATGATCGCGATATAATCAGATGCATTATCTGTAATAATTTCATAAAGATCTGCATTTTTTTGAATCTCTAGTTCCATTTTCTTTCTTTCGGAAATGTCATAGCGAATTGCGATGTATTGATAAGGTTTTCCTTTACCATTTAAAAATGCAACAATCGTTGTGTCTACCCAGTAAGTTGATCCATCTTTAGCACGATTGCATATATCGCCACGCCAAGTATTGCCCGTCCCGATTGTTGACCACATCTCTTTAAAGAATGCTGCCTCATGATAACCTGAGTTTACAATACGTTGATTAGCGCCAATTAATTCTTCCCTTGAGTATTTTGAAATTTTTTCAAAGTGTTGATTGGCATATTGAATCATTCCTTTTGAGTCGGTGATTACGACAATAGCTGCCTGTTCTAATGTATAGGCAATATCACTAAGAACCTTTTGTATTTCTTTTTCACTACTAGACTTCACAAATACATCCATATCGTTTAGAAACTCTTGCATAGCTATATCACAATCCCTATATCTGGTTATTTTTCATTGCCCATACAAGATAAACTACCTATATGTGTTATAGTTAATTATACATGATAATTGTAATTGTTCTATATGATTAAGTATTTTACACAACAAAAAAACCCTTAATTATTTATTAATAATAAGGATTCGACGGATTTATTATTGAATTGTAGGTACTGTAGTAAAATGGCTGGGGTAGCTGGATTCGAACCAACGAGTGACGGAGTCAAAGTCCGTTGCCTTACCGCTTGGCTATACCCCAATGTATAGCTGGTTAATTTTTTAAAGGTGAAACAAACATGGTGGTGGGGGACGGATTCGAACCGCCGAACCCGGAGGGAGCGGATTTACAGTCCGCCGCGTTTAGCCACTTCGCTACCCCACCGTGTTAAAATTGCAATAAGCTTCGCATTGCTGCTTTTCTTTTAAAAATTAAATGGTGACCCCTACGGGATTCGAACCCGTGATACCGCCGTGAAAGGGCGGTGTCTTAACCGCTTGACCAAGGGGCCATGATAGTCTTCATGGAGCTTCCAGCCGGACTCGAACCGGCGACTTCTTCCTTACCATGGAAGCACTCTACCTGCTGAGCTATGGAAGCATAAAAAAATGGCTCCGCAGGTAAGACTCGAACTTACGACCGATCGGTTAACAGCCGATTGCTCTACCACTGAGCTACTGCGGAATAATAATATGTTTAGTACGCTTGACGACAAAAACCATTATAGCATGCTTGCTAACTCTGTGCAACAGATACTTTTAAATCACTCAAGCTTTTTTAATTATAGTGGTCTTAGTCATAGACGTCAAGAGTTTTTCATACAATAGGTTAGACTTCACATAATTAAGGAGATTGGCATGATAAAAAAACTTCTCTTCCTTTTTGTATTGATTGCAATATTCTTAGCTTTCGTTCCCCAATTGGCCAAGCCTTCCTCTACCTTGAAAACAGTTTTCCGATTGACTGAACAACCTGCAGTGATAGTGAAAGGTATCCAAGGTTCGGCACTGACCATTAATATTTCATTCGGTGAAAAAGAAGTGGAGGAACTTCTTGAAAACCTGTCGCAGCCCTATCCTTTATTATTTATCGATAGTGACTGGGCTTCACGCTTCCCTCACATTACAGAGAAAATTAAACAGCGTTCTCTTCCTGTCGCATTACTCGGTACTGAGGGTCAACATTATGAAAGTGATTCCAATCTTTTAAGCGAGCAACTTCGAACGTTTGAAGAGTTGTTTAGCATGCGTCCTCTTTGGTTCCGAACGACAGATGAAGAATTCCCCTTAACACTACTACAAGAATTGAACGAAGCAGAAATCAATGCTTTAGGATCTACCGTTCATTGGTCTGGCGGAACACTACCGAAGGCTGCTAAGGGAGAAATTATTGCCGTTCCATATGCTCAAAATGAACACGTAGCGATAGCTGATATTCAGCGACTAATTGCCAGCCGTACTTTTCAATCTGTAGAAGACTTGCTATTTCAGTCAACTGTGAAAACAAAAAAAATTCCACAATAAAAAACTGACAGGAGATGATCTCCTGTCAGTTCTTTTTAGATTTCTCTGCTTGTTTCTTCGTCTTTTTTCTTTCATTTCTACGTTTATCCAGCTTTTCTTTATCAATATCGGATTGCTTATTGTATTTAGGCAATACTAATAATTGATATGCATTCACTGCGAGTAGCGGGAATAAAAGAATGGTTACCCATTCATCTTTATTACCTGAAGTAACCATAAGTGCCGGCAACCATTCAAGCGTCGTGATGACAATCATGAAAAATAATGCAGAAATCAATGCATGTTTTTTCGTCCACTGTGCTTTGAAGTACGCTGTCACTACAGATACTGCAATCAAGGTAATCAGTAAGAAAATATACAGAATCGTGCGACTCGTATCTGCTTTCGTTAATTGGAAGCGGAAGAAAACTAAGTCAAACAGCACGACTACTATGATCAGCATTTGAACCCAGTTCCACAAGGTGAGTGTACGGAACATATTCACACCAAACTGATGAACGGTCAAATAGGCGAAGAAGCCCATCTGCGCGACTACACTCATCGTAAATCCTAAGAAAATCATCCATAAAAAGGCACCAAGAAATTGCCAGATCTCGCCCGCCTGTAAGTATCCATAGAAAAAGTCCCAACGTACAATTAGACCGACAACCGCTGTAATCGCTCCGCCAATTGCCATTGCGCGTAAGAAAAATTTAACCCAATTTCGTATTGTCACAGCACTGTTCCCCTTTTTATCATGTCCATCCTAGTGTATCAACGATCGACAAAAAAATCTATTTCATTGAACGATTCATGCATATTCCTTCTTATATTGTGAACAATAAATGAAAATACAAGTGGAAGGTTGAGTGGAATGAAAAAATTTGCAGTTCTTTTTCTATTCCTTCTATTTCTTACAGGTTGCAGCGGAGGTCATCAGGCGGCACCAAGCTATGATGAGATGAAAAAGATGATGACAGATGCAATCCAGACGGAAGACGGAAAAAAGGCACTCCGTAAATTGATGACAGATCCTGAGTTCAGGGAGTTATTAGTACTTGAACAGCCCGAAGTTAAGCAGAGCATTGAGAATGTATTGCTTTCTAAAGAAGGTGAACGTTTTTGGAAAACAGCTTTTGAAGATCCAAAATTCACCGAATCCATCGCAAAAAGCATGAAAAAGCAACAAGCGGATATCATGAAAGATTTGATGGGAGACGCTTCTTTTCAAAAAGAAATGGAGAAGTTTTTTGGTCAACCAGACATGATGAAACAAATGGAGAACATCGTGAATTCAGCAACGCTCAAGAAGGAAATGGAAAAGGCTATAGAGGATACAATCAATAGTCCTCTCATGCAAGCGAAGTGGCAAGAACTGATTATGAAGGCAGGAAAAGGTGCTGGAGGAGAATCCGCTAAAGATGGCGGTAAAGAAGAAGAAAAAACAGACGAAGAAGGAAAGTAATCCTTTCTTCGTCTGTCACATTTTATTTTTCTGTTTTTTTAATTACTGTATCAGCAACATCTAAATAGATTTTTCCTATCGGATGATCTTCTGCATAAACGGAAGGTGCAAAATCCGTTTCGTTCCAGTCAGGCTGTCCGAGAGGGATTTGTCCTAATAATTCTGTACGAAGTTCTTCAGAAAGACGAACACCGCCGCCTTGCCCAAAGACATACTCTTTCTCGCCTGTTGCTTCCGATGCGAACCAAGACATGTTTTCAATAACTCCAAGTAACTCATGTTCAGTCTGTAACGCCATTGCCCCTGCACGTGCTGCAACGAATGCTGCTGTTGGGTGTGGAGTAGTAACGACAATTTCTTTGGATGCAGGAATCATTTGGTGAATATCAAGAGCTACGTCACCTGTTCCTGGTGGTAAGTCAAGCAACAAGTAATCCAGCTCTCCCCAGTCCACATCGCGGAAGAATTGATCTAACACTTTTCCAAGCATAGGACCACGCCATACAACGGGTGCGTTATCTTCAACAAAGAAGCCCATTGAAATTACTTTGACGCCAAAACGTTCTACTGGCATGATACGATCTTCCCGAACTTCAGGCATAGCTGTTATACCCATCATATCCGGGACACTGAATCCGTAAATATCTGCATCGATCAAACCAACTTTTTTGCCGCGTCTAGCTAAAGCTACTGCTAAGTTGACAGAGACCGTAGATTTCCCTACGCCTCCTTTACCAGATGCAATCGATATAAACTCAATATTGGATAAGGGGGATAAGATGTCTTGTGTTTCCGCTTCAGTAACAGTACCACGGAATTGCTCTAATACTTCTTTAGGCAACTCTTCAAATCGAATACCTACTGAGTCGGCACCTGCTTCTTTCAACACTTCTACTACTTTTGATTGTAGCGTCAATTGCTCTCCGGTATTCACTTTCGCAATCGCGACTTTAACACTGACGTGTTCTTTCTCTGGTTTAATGGTTACATCCACAATACCATTCGTTTCTGCCAATGTTTTATGTAAAAACGGATCTTCCAATGCGCCAATCAGTTCACGGACTTGTTGTTCATTAATCAAATTCAACACTCCTTAATGAATTCATTCACTCCTTTTCAGTATATCATATTCCCTATTTACCCAAACGTCATATGCTTCATTGCTCATCAGCAAGTTGATATTTCACTATTCCGTCTACGATCGCCGCAGCTACTTTTTTCTGATACGATTTATTTGCCAACAGTTTTCTTTCTTCCGGATTGGACAGGAAACCCGTTTCTACCAATACAGCTGGAACCGGAACTTTTTTCAATAAATAGACCCCTGTGATTTTCATAGCTTCCCGTTCAGTATTTTTCAACTGATCACGCAATTCGTTTTGGATAGACGTCGCCAGTTGCTTACCTTCAGGATGACCACCTGGATGATAAAATACTTGCGCCCCTCTCCAACGTTCTTCTGGTATCGCGTTAACGTGTACGCTAATAAACATATCCGGCTTCGAATCGACTGCCATGCTTTCACGCAGTTTCAAGTCTGCGAACTTTCTACTTCTCAACGAAGTAAACTTCTCGGATGGCGCATGTTCTGCTACTGCATCTCCACTTTTCTCCCTCGTCATTTCTACAGTTGCACCTTTTTTCTTTAATAGTTTACTCACTTCATGGGAGATGTTTAAAGTAATATCTTTTTCAATGAGTTCGCCTGCCGAAGCACCTCCGTCTTCCCCGCCATGTCCGGGATCAATGAGGATACTTACCCCACCAAGCTCCGAGGGCAGAAAGAAACCACGATCAGATGCTTTGACTCCATATAAAACTCCACCTAATGAGAAAATTATTAGCAACCCTGCTACAAGCCACTTTTTCATACAGACACCGCCTTTTTCTTTCACTATACGCTTGGACTTTTAAGGTTATGTCTACGCAGTATATGATAAGCAGTTTAGAGAAGGAGATTGTGTGGATTGCCGTATGCTACAACATGAAATCTGCAAAGGTTAAAGCATCGTTGCGGGCGGACGCGTTTGAAGTGTTCGTGGTGAGCCAAACAAAGCCTCAGCCCTTCATAAACACTACTGATCTTTCTGCGCACAAAAAAAGCTGTCGTAAGAAGTTTTCACTTCTTACGACAGCTTTGGTTTAGTTTATTATTTTGTTTCGCCTTCCCATGCTAGCATGCCGCCTACCATGTTCGTTACATCAAAACCTTCGTCTGCCATAAGCTCTTGTGCACGGCCACTTCTGCCGCCTGAACGGCATACTAGGATGTAAGGTGTTTCTGCATTCAAGTCATGCATTTCGATAGGTAGATTGCCTAGAGCGATATGTTGTGCACCTGGAATCATGCCTTCCGCTACTTCGTCATCTTCACGTACATCAATGATATTGAGTTCTTTACCGCTTTCCAATTGCTCCTGTACTTCTTTTGCAGTCAATTCTTTTAAAGTCATGAATGATATCCTCCAAAGTGTTTAATTGTACTCTTATTCTATCTTGCTGGGTCAAGCATTGTCTATTGAAATGAACTAATTAGTGTTGCTGTAATTCTTTCATAGTATGCCCACAATTTTCCCATAATCTAGTTGTGTCCGCCACTTCGACAATCGCAGGGATATAGCGCTCGGATTCTTTTATAGGCAGTTCCAGACCAGATACAAATAAAGACAGTTCCATCATGAAGTCGCCGCCACTTACTTGCAGATTATATACTAGTTCAGAGACTTCTTCGTCTACATCCAATTGATTACCGAAATCCTCTTTCAACATATTCTTTACTAGTAACTGCTCTGGCGTTTCTTGAAAATACTCTTCGTCAATGTAACGTAGTAATTCTTCTTTTCCCGGTACATAATATGGCTTTCCAGCTGCAATTCTTTTCAGGTTTTCCTTTTCATCTTTATCGCTTGTCGCTTCAGCTACAAATTCGTTTGATTGAATATAGACAAAGCTTTCCTCTAGTTTTTCTTTCACTTGTGTAGATTGCAAAAAGCTTTCTACTTCATCCAATGAAATCTTTTCTTCGTTTTGATCATTGTATATTTCAACAACTTTTCCAATAGGCACAATCCCATATAAATTTGTGCACGCCACGATATACTTCATTGCCAATTCTTCATCCATTTATCAACACACCTTTCGCTTATCCCGATAAATTCCCTATATACTCTTTCTGTATTGTATCAAAACTATTGTCTATTGTTCAAAACGAAAACTGTTTTGATCATTCAGGACGATGTCATAATATACTATAGTAACTAGAAGATTCAGGAGGAATGATATGGGCGCTATAAATGGCAATGAATTTGTCCGTAGAATGGATGAGCAGAATACTGAGATTTGGCTGGATGGGCAACAATTGAAAGGACCTATTTCTAAACACCCTGCTTTCAAAGGTCTTATAGAAACGAAAGCTTCTCTATATGATTTACAACTGTCACCTTCACACAGTTCTCTCATGACATACACTTCTCCCGTCACCAATGAGCAAATTGGCCTTTCTTACTTACAACCGAAAACCAAAGCGGATTTACAGAAACGTCGAGTAATGACCGAAGAATGGGCAAGACTTTCTTGCGGCTTACTTGGTAGAAGTCCCGATTATCTTAATACCGTAATTATGAGTTTCGCCTCTTCTTCTCCTCACTTGATCGGCAAGGAAAACTGTTTTCCAGAACATATTCAAGCGCTGTATGAACGAGCAAGAGAAGAGGACCTATCCTTTACACACACCTTCATTACACCACAAACCAATCGATCTCAAAGTGCCTTTCACACTTCAGATGAACCCATTTGCGCAAAGATTGTAGATAAGACATCAGAAGGTCTCATCATTAAAGGAGCTAAGCTACTTGCAACACAGGGCGGCGTGACGGATGAAGTATTGGTGTTCAGCACGCCTTCATTTCTTGGAGATTCTGATGAAGCTTTCGCCTTTTCAATTCCTTCCGCTACAGAAGGTTTACGTTTTCTTTGTAGAGAGTCATTCGTAGGCGGGAGTTCCACATTCAATCACCCTCTGAGTTCAAGGTTTGAAGAAATGGATGCTGTAGTTGTTTTCGATAATGTTCTCGTCCCGTGGGAGCGTGTATTCTTTCATCACAATCGCGAAGTAGCTTCGGAGTTTTTTTCTATGAGTTCATTCCATCCTTTTGCCACACATCAAGTCATTACTAGACAGATCGTCAAAACGGAGTTTATGCTGAATTTGGCAGAGCAGCTCGTCCAAACAATTAATGTATCTGAATATCTCCATATTCAGGAGAAACTATCAGAAATAATTATTGGGCTCGAAACGATGAAAGCATTGCGAGATAAATCGGAAGCCGATGCGGCACTCGACCAATGGGGATATATGTGTCCAAGTGCAATACCACTTCAAGTTGCTAGTAATATTTTCCCGAAAGTCTACCCACGTTTCAGTGAGATTATTCAGCTAATCGGAGCGAGTGGGATGGTTGCGTTACCTACAGATAAAGATTTCCAATCGTCCATTCAACCTGATCTCGCAAAGTACTTACAAGGAGCTACGAAACCCGCGATAGAACGTGTACAACTATTTCGATTAGCTTGGGATTTAACAATGAGTTCGTTCGGCACAAGACAAACACAATATGAACGATATTTCTTCGGTGACCCGGTTCGCCTATCAGGTCACCTATACCGATCCTATCCGAAAGACGCGGGGCAAGAAATGATACGCCGTTTATTTCCAGACTAAATGAAAAGTCAGTAATTTGAAGGAATTATTGGGCTCATCCCATTACCCACATGCTACACTCTGTATATGGAGTTGATGATTATGGTACTATCTGTAAATCGAATTGAGCTCTTCCAAGAAGCAGCGCGGTTTATTCATAGTTGTTATGAAGAACTAGGTTTTTCTCAAGAGGAACAAATCAGGCGCGTGAAGGAAATTGAAGAGGAGATTATCCAAACAGGAACGTACACTCATACACAACCTGAACTGACACATGGTGCGAAAATGGCTTGGCGAAACAGTAATCACTGTATCGGACGCTTATTGTGGGAAACCCTTGAAGTATTTGATGAACGACATATTACTACTGCTGAAGAAGCATTTGAAAAATTGAAGCATCATGTGGAGTATGCAACGAACGACGGAGATATTCGTTCGACGATTACGGTCTTCGCCCCACGAGCACAAGACAAAGACCCTCTGAGGATCTGGAATCATCAATTGGTTCGTTATGCCGGATACGAGGATGGCTCTACAATCATTGGCGACTCTGCATCTATTGAGATGACAAAGTTATGTGAACGACTTGGTTGGCAAGGAACTAAAACACCTTTTGATGTATTACCGCTTGTCATTCAGGAGTATGGGAAATCCCCACGGCTTTTCGAATTGCCGAAAACGTCAGTAAGAGAAGTACCTATCAGTCATCCCGAAATTAAAGGTATTTCAGAGCTGAATACAAAATGGTATGCCGTTCCGATCATCTCCAATATGCTTCTTGATATCGGTGGAATTGAATATCCAATGGCCCCATTTAATGGCTGGTATATGGGTACAGAAATTGGCGCACGTAATCTTGCAGATGCAGACCGTTATAACCTTTTGCCGTCTGTCGCCGAACTTATGGGGCTTAATACGAAATCCAATCGTTGTCTTTGGATAGACAAAGCACTTGTAGAATTAAATATAGCCGTTCTACATTCCTATCAGCAAGAAGGAGTCACACTTGTCGATCACCATACCGCAGCTAAACAATTCAAATCGTTTGAAAAGAAAGAGCAGAGTGTCGGAAGAAAAGTGACAGGCAACTGGGTATGGCTTATTCCACCGCTATCACCTGCCGCCACGCATGTCTATCACAAGCGTTATACCAACGATATCTTGACCCCCAATTTCTTTTATCAGAAAGATCCCGAATAAATCAACGCCCCTACGCCAGATTATATGGTATAGGGGCGTTGTTTTATTAAACAGGCATTTCTTGAAAGTCGATGCGAATAAATTTCCCTGTTTCAGCTGAATAGGTGACAGTCACGATCACACCAAATTCTCGTTCGTCCTCTTTTAACCAAAGTTGAAATTTCTCCACACTCGTGACTTTCTTTGAATCGGTAGCGATATGCAAATAATCCTTGATATCTGCCTGGGGATATCTGAGCATCGTTTGCTTGATAGCAAGCCTTGACCATTTCGCATATGCCGGCACTTCCACTTTACTGAGTGTAGCAATTGGCGCATCACTAGTACCCGACCCACTTGTCAATAACACTCCAAGTGACAAACCTATTTTTGCAAAGATGGCGCACACCTCCTTCAAGAATAGCATGCGCTGTTTGTAACAAATCGATTCTAAATAAAAAACATCTAACTAAAATCGTTAGATGTTTCGTATATATTATATTGTAATCGTCTGTTCTTCCTGCACTCCAGGCCACATTTGTTTCGTATAGGCCATGTCCCAGAACATATACTCATAACGTGTCGTATTAAGGAAAATCTCCTCTAATCTCACTAATTCCGATTCAGGCTTTCCTTCTGCCGTTTCATCCATTAATTCTAAGCACCAAGTAGCCAACTCACCAAAGTCTTCCGATGAATACATGCGAATCCAGTCACCATACAACGGATGATCCAACGCACCTGGCAATTCAGCGAGCTCTTTACCAATCTCCCAGTAGCTCCACGCACACGGCAGTAATGCAGCAACGACTTCTGCTAAAGAACCGTTTTGACTAACATGTAGCATATAATGCGTATACGCTAGGACAATTGGAGACGGCTTGGCATTTTCAAGCTCCTCTTCGGTAATGCCAAAACGAGTTGCATATTTACGATGAAGATCCATTTCCGTGTTTAGAGTTCCGTTAAGTAACGTAGCAAATTTCCCCATCATCTCGACATCGGTCGCTTTCATCGTGCCTACAGCAAACACTTTCGCATAGTCAATTAAATACAAATAGTCTTGCACCATATAAAAACGAAACTTCTCCTGATCCAACGTACCATTTCCAATCTCTTGGACAAATGGATGATTGTGATTCTGTCTCCAAATCGGTAATGTCTTCTCTAATAAACGCTCAGTGAACTTCATGTATACTCTCCCCTTTTTCATAGTAAATGAAAAAACCACTTCTTGACCAGAAGTGGCGGAGAGACATCACAGAGCATAGAAATCAGCTACGTAATATCTACACCACTTCCTTACGCCGGTATGAACCGGATCAAGTTAAAGGGTTAAAGCAATATGCTTCTCTCAGCTCCATAGAGCACCCCTAGCGGTAACGACTATTTCATTTGTATATCCATTGTAGGCATATCTTGTAAGAAAGGTCAAACGGTTTGAGATTACACACTAACGGACCTTCAACAGAGTGATTGATAGCAGACCACAAGTTGTCCCCATTCAACCGAATAATTTTCTTGGTTTATTTCGGCAAAAGTCATGCAGTTTCAATTCTTTACTCTAGATGTTCTTTTAGCTTTTTCTGAACATCTTCTTCTATTTTCTTCACGCGTTCATCTTTTAGTTTACGTCTTGGTTTAGGATGAAACCATTCGATTTTGCCATTAATAAATGTCCCTTTAAACTCTTCGCCTTGAATTTTCAATTTAAACAACTGAAGTGGCCGAGTTTGATTTCTGCCAAGCGAACGTTCGATTTCAATATCATCTGCTTCATTTCTAATTCCTTGCTCGGATAACAATTCCAAAACTTTATCCTCTATGGCAATTACTTCTTCTTCGCCGACATCTTGCTTAGGATGTGGATGAAGCCATTGGATTTCACCATCATGATAGTCACCTTTATAATTACGTCCATCTAAGATGAGCTTAAACTGAATTCGCTCGTACGGTCTGTCTTCAAAAACTTTTTCCGCTTCAAAGTCATCTACCACAGGAAACACCTCCAAAAATAGTATCAAGCCCCTCTTTTTAATAAAATGGCTTATCTTACTTCATCAATTACTACTAATTCAAGCTACCTAGCCGTAAGTTTAATTTTCCCATCATTCCTGTCCGCTTACAAATCCCGCTTCATATAAAAAATTAATTTCAAATATATCTTAGCAATAGGTTGTTGTCAAATCAATTATCGTTCTTACCTATTTTGTGTAATTAGGAAATATGGTCAGGTTTAAGCTCTATATATTACAGTGCGTATATATAATGATACCCCAAATTTCGTGTTTCAATCATTTGAAATAACACGCTAACTACTTCAGTTATTTGAACAGATTTTAGCATGCGAGCTACATATCATATAGTAGACAACGAAACTATCTTCATTGCATTTCACATATATTCATTTATGTAGTATTACTATAATTCACAAAAAGGCACGACAACTCTTTTGAATTGTCGCACCTTTTTCTAGTACTTCCTTAAAAAACTTGGTTTCGTTTGATACCATTCGTCGCTAATAACATGGTGGCATACTGAAATAATCCGCTCTATAACCTGTGTATAGTTTGCCAATATGCGAATGGTGAAGCCGGGAACAGCAAGTTTGGATAATCCAAATGCAAATTCCCCTGCCTCTTGTTGAATTGCTTCATACAATCGATCCAATAAAGCATCGCTCGTTTTTTCTCCAACGACAATTAACGAACCTAAATGCGTGTATCCTTCCATAAAGCCTAACTCATTCATATTTTGAGTTGCTGGATGAAGTTTAATATGGTCAAAGGCAACAAGTTGATTTTCCATATAAATCTCCGTTTTCAAACGAAGCATCTCGTAACTGAATTTTTCCCCTTCTGGCGACCAACCTGGAGTCAATATATCGGAATACAGCAATGTTGCTCCTTGTTCCATGTATATACTATTTTTCTGATAGCAACTGGCATCTTTGTATGCAATAAGTGCATCCGGTAAGTACTCCAGATAACTGTCCTTTTTCATATGAAAGATCGTCTCTTGGTACACTGGCTTGGTAGGCGTTCTATATACTTTCGTAGATGATTGAGTCGTCAACGTCAGCATCGCTCCTTCACCAAGCGTGACTTTCATTTGATACCGATCCCCATCTAAATAGCCACCGCCAGGATTCAATAAATAATAGCATGGATAACTATTCTTATTGAAATAGACAGGACGCATCACTTTAAATGCGCCTTGGAAGTATACAGTTTTCGCCACGGAACGGCCTAGCCGATTTTCCATGACAAGGTCAAGAACGCCTGTCCATTCAGACATCTTGTCCTAGTCCTTTTAATAAAGCATGTTTTCTAACCCACTCTACCACTTCATCTAGTCCTTGATCGTCTTTTAAATTGGTGAAAAAGAACGGTTTCTTTCCTCTAAATATCTTTGTGTCAGACTCCATTACCTCAAGTCTTGCCCCGACATATGGTGCCAAATCTGTTTTATTAATAATAAACAAGTCTGATTTAATCATGCCTTGTCCGCCTTTACGCGGGATTTTTTCACCTTGCGCCACGTCAATTATATAAATGGAAAAGTCAACGAGTTCCGGACTGAATGTAGCTGCTAGGTTATCCCCGCCACTCTCTACAAAAATCAGCTCAACATCGGGATGTTTTTCCTTCAATTCATTAATTGCCGCGAAGTTCATCGATGCATCTTCACGAATTGCCGTATGTGGACAGCCTCCTGTTTCCACCCCGACAATGCGGTCTTCTGGAAGAATACCGTTCGCAACTAAAAACTTGGCATCTTCTTTCGTATATATATCATTAGTAATAACCGCCATACTTACTTCGCCCTCTAAAGCGCGTGTAATCTTTTCGACCAGCATGGTTTTTCCTGCACCAACTGGTCCGCCTACACCTATTTTAATTGGTCCCATTCTAAGCACATCCTTAATATCAATTTCATTGCGTTCGTTACGAACTAAAAATACGTATGCCAACACGTTCGTGCTGCATTTGTGAAAGTTCGAGTCCTGGCGATACGACACCAAACTCTTCTTGATCTAACACCATAATTTTGTCTGTAGTTTGCTGAAGTTGTTGTTGAAATGTGTAAATAATCTTCTGTCCTGCAGTTTGTCCAAGCGGGATGGCCCGCACGGCGTTTTGCACGAGACTAACAACCGTCGAGTATAAATAATATAAAATCGTTGTATTCTTTTCAACTTGAAGGTGATGTCCAATCATCGTAAAAACAATAGCGGGATGGCCAAAAGCTTCTTTATCACGGATTTTCTGCGCGTAGATAGATAATACCGGTATTTTGTAAATGGATTCAGCAATGTCTAACATCCTGTCACCCATACGTTGTGTACCATCTCGTGATTCGCGGGCAAGATTTTGCACAGTCAATATGCGATCCAGTTCCCAAATTTTTTCAAGGTCATCCATATCCATGGCATCATAAGCAAGTCTTACAGCTAATCCATCTGCATAAGCGAGCTGTTCATGCACATAGACATGTAGCCACTCGGAAAACGTATGGGCATCGGTGACCTTGTCGTTCTGAATATATGTTTCCAGTCCGAATGATTGGCTAAATGAGCCGATAGGAAAACTAGAATCACATAGCTGTAGCAATGATAGTGCATGATTAGTCATGGCTATGCCCGATGTGACGGAAAGCCTTTGCAACTTTTCGTTCTTCTCGCTTAAATGGAATACCCATTTCTTTCAACAAGTCCTCAACTAAATAATCATATTGCACGAGCATGTCCTCACCCTCAAACTGCGCAGGCAAATGTCGGTTTCCAAGCTGATGAGCAATCGTTCCCATTTCAAGCATTGTACGTGGACTAATAATAATGAGATCGTCAGACAACACATCAATCAAAATAATATTCTTATCATCCATAAACAAAACGTCTCCCGCTTCTAAATCACGCGGGTCTTTTAATCGAATTCCAATTTCACGTCCGTGATCAGTTTCCACGCGTTGAATTCTCTTCATTAAGTGTGCACTTTCTAAGTACACTTTCTCTTTATGACGTCTTTCATACTCACTTGGATCTAGATCCCTAATATTCATCAAGACTTCTTCTACAATCATTTTCTTCACCTCAGAATAAGAAATAGCGTTGTCCCATTGGCACTACGTCAATCGGATCGCATGTAATAAGCTTTCCATCAATCTTCACTTCATACGTTTGTGGATCCACATCAATATGTGGCGTAGCGGTATTTAATTTCATATCTTTTTTCGTCAGACTGCGTATATTACGAACAGGTAATACTACTTTTTCAAGTCCAAGCTTTTCTTTAATTCCTTGATCATATGCAATCTGGGATACAAACGTAATGGAACTTTGCGATAATGCCTTCCCAAGTGTCGCGTACATCGGGCGATAAATCATTGGTTGTGGTGTCGGAATCGTTGCATTGGCATCGCCCATTAAGCTAAAGACCGCCATTCCACTTTTCAAAATCATTTCAGGTTTAACTCCAAAGAATTTCGGATCCCATAGAACAAGGTCCGCCATTTTTCCGACTTCAATTGAACCGATATACTCTGATATACCATGAGCGATAGCTGGATTAATCGTATATTTGGCTACATAGCGTTTTACCCGATTATTATCCGAATGCTCACTATCACCTTCCATAACTCCAAGTTGTTTTTTCATTTTGTGAGCTACTTGCCATGTACGAAGTGCAACTTCACCGATACGGCCCATCGCCTGAGAATCGGAGCTTGTCATACTAAAGACACCTAAGTCTTGCAAGACATCTTCTGCTGCAATCGTTTCATTGCGAATGCGCGAATCTGCAAATGCGATATCTTCTGGTACAGAAGGATTTAAGTTATGGGCAACCATTACCATATCCAAATGTTCATCAATCGTGTTAATCGTATATGGCAATGTCGGATTAGTAGAAGCCGGCAACACATTCATCATACCAGCAGATTTAATCAAATCCGGAGCATGGCCGCCTCCTGCACCTTCTGTATGGTACATATGGATACCGCGACCATCAATCGCCTTGATCGTATCTTCAAAAAATCCGGATTCGTTTAATGTATCCGCATGAAGTGCTACTTGCACGTCATATTCATCAGCAATCCGTAATGCATGATCGAGAACAGAAGGTGTCGCGCCCCAATCTTCATGGACTTTCAAACCAATCGCACCTGCAATTATTTGTTCCGCTAAAGGAGCACCCGCTGCTGCATGCCCTTTGCCTGTTAAACCAATATTGATCGGTTGTCCATCCAAAGCCTTCAACATGGAATGAAGATGCCAAGCACCCGGTGTAGAAGTCGTAGCTCGAGAACCATCTCCTGGTCCAGCTCCACCGCCTATTAGTGTGGTTGTCCCCGCAGTAAGTGCAACGTCTACTTGTGCCGGATTAATGAAATGCACGTGCGTATCAATTGCTCCAGCAGTTATAATTTTACCCTCGCCCGAAATAACTTCAGTGGAAGTTCCAATAATAATATCTACTTTGTCTTGCACGAGCGGATTACCTGCTTTGCCGATACCCGAAATTTTACCGTCTCGAATAGCTAGATCCGCTTTATATATTCCTGTATAGTCAAGCACGACAACATTTGTAATCACTGTATCAGGTACGCGTTCGTCTTCTTCGCGTGTAATGAAAGGATGTTGTCCCATTCCATCACGAATAACTTTACCGCCACCGAACACAACTTCTTCTCCATATTTCGTATAATCTTTTTCAATTTGGATGAACAAATCTGTATCTGCTAGTCGGACAGAGTCTCCGGTTGTCGGTCCATACATTTGAGCATATTGCTCTCTATCCATTTTAAAACTCATTTTGCATTCCCGCCTTCCAATGCTCCGTCTACTTTATTATGGAATCCATAAACTTCTCTTTCTCCAGCATAGTCAATTAGCTGCACTTCTTTTTCATCGCCGGGCTCAAATCGAACAGCAGCGCCTGCAGGTATATTGAGACGTTTCCCGTATGTCACTTTTCGATCAAACTTTAATGCATTATTCACTTCGTAAAAATGGTAATGGGAACCGATTTGAATAGGTCTGTCGCCATGATTAATAACTTGTACATGTATACTTTCAGCACCTTCATTACAAATGATCGGTTCATCTTTTAAAATATATTCGCCTGGTATCATCGTTACGTCCCCTTTCTTTTTATAAACCATTTATCTGATCGGATTATGCACTGTGACTAACTTCGTCCCATCTGGGAACGTCGCTTCTACTTGAATGTCATCAATCATTTCTGGAATACCATCCATTACATCTTCACGAGATAGAATCGTCGCACCATAAGCCATGAGTTCTGCAACTGTTTTACCGTCTCTAGCACCTTCCATCACCTCATATGTAATAAGAGCCATTGCTTCAGGGTGATTCAATTTAAGTCCTCGGTCCCTTCGTCTTCTGGCAACGTCTGCCGCAACAACGATCATCAATTTATCAATTTCACGCGGTAGTAATCGCATGGTTCAACCTCCTAAAATAAAATAATATATTATATTGCAGTAATCCTTTTTTAAATGTGTAGATTATCATATTAAGTCGAACGGTAGATAAATAAAAATAGCTCAATCGGGTACACATTAGTTAACGCCAATCAACTAATAAAGGAGTGCTCCCGATGAGCTATACACACATTTTACCACGGGAACGTATTT
>NZ_PDYT01000058.1:0-1054 GCF_002743175.1 Sporosarcina sp. P20a | reverse complement strand
TGTAGATTATCATATTAAGTCGAACGGTAGATAAATAAAAATAGCTCAATCGGGTACACATTAGTTAACGCCAATCAACTAATAAAGGAGTGCTCCCGATGAGCTATACACACATTTTACCACGGGAACGTATTTTAATCGAAGAATATACGATCGCCAATAAGACTCTTGGTTATATCGCACGACAGCTAAAGAGAAGTAAAAGTACGATTCACTATGAACTTCAGCGTGTTTCTCCTTACAATGCTCTTCAAGCGCAAGTAGACTACGATAGTAAGCGTGAAAACTGTGGCTGTAAACGTCAGGTAAATCTCAAGGATATTACGCACATTCTTGTACATTTGAAGAAGGGTTGGTCTCCTGAAATGATTGTTGGTCGATACGAAAAAAAGACTGGAAAGCCATTCCCTATAAGTGTTTCAAGTATTTATCGGTACGCTGCTGCAGGGTTATTTCGTTTATCACAAAAGCTTCTCATTCGTAAAGGGAAGAAATTGAAAAACAATGAACAAGAGACACGTGGGAAGATGCCCCGGTTAAAAAAGATTCATGCGCGTCAAGCTCCTAGAAGTGAAATCGGACACTGGGAAGTAGATACAGTGATAGGTAAAGCTCATAAAAGCCAAATCCTTACACTTACAGAACGAACGAGTCGTTTTACAATCGTTCAAAAGTTAGCATCCAAGACGGCAAGCGAAACCGCAAAAGAAATCATTTCTCTTCTGAAACATCTGCCTAAGAAGCTTGTGAAGTCTATTACAGCTGACAGAGGGAAGGAATTTCATATGTGGGTTGAAGTTGAAAAAGGTCTTGAAATTCCCTTCTATTTCTCAGATCCCGGTGTTCCTGGTCAGCGTGGCACGAATGAAAATACAAATGGTCGAATACGACGTACGTATCCTAAAGGTACAGACTTCAGTAGGTTGACTCAAAATGAGATCATAGGGTTCTTGTTAAATTTCAATCAAATTCCTAGAAAAGTACTTAATTTCAATACGCCCTTTGAGGTATTCATGAGTTATCTGACGCGTTCGACTTGATTTGACAATTTACC
>NZ_PDYT01000057.1:0-1177 GCF_002743175.1 Sporosarcina sp. P20a | reverse complement strand
GTTGTATTACGTGGAATATGTTTGATAGCTCTCCAGCTAAAAAATATTTTTCACTCATCTAAAAAGCTCGATAAACCTTGTCACTATCGTCTGTTCAAGAGGGAGTCGCCGGCTTCCGCTCCGATCAACTAAGCGAGTACAAATAAGCTTCTTCCACAATCGCACCCGATTGTTTAAACCAATTGAATAAGCTATCTCTATCCAAACAAGCCGAAAAAGTCAGTTAAATACATTGAAAATAAAAGGATTATAATAAATATTAATTGAAGAACCGTAAAGATATAAGCATTTCGATTTTCTCCATATTTCCATTCCATAACCGCTGTCACGATCTCAGCTAAAATGATTAACATACATAATAAAAAGTATGGCTCCAAAAACAAAATTGGATTCAATGGAAGCCTTGAAGCATTGATAATTCCTCCAACAATAATAGCAACTACAAAGGCAATTCTAATTGTCCAATCAATCTTTTTGTGCCGCTCATTTAAATGATTGTATGAGAACACCTTCTTTTTTTCCACTTTGAGAATCCTTCTTACAATCGCACTAAACAAAAACATTATTAGCCATAATACGAATAAAAACAGAAAAAATTTCAGCCAAAAAGATGATTCTACGCCATAATAAAACATTTCGATTCCACCTCACCTGCCGAATACTTCAAATTTATTCATTTTCATTTCCTGTCTAAGTTATAAAATAACTTTTTCATAATCTGGTCCGTTAATGGCATAAAATTTGTGCAACAATGGCACCCGATTGTAAAACTCCTGAAATCACTCCACTTTTTCTATAGTGATTGTATAAATTCTAAGTGGAGATATTTCCATGGTATTACCATCATATCCGACTATGACCTTATCACCAACTTGAAATTTCTTTTCTCCATTCTCAAGGAGATCAATTTCAACGGGTCCTGAAAGTTTATTATCATTCGCTTCAATTTCAGAAACGTAAGCAGTTCCACCACTATGGATTTCCTCGATTGTTCCTACAAAAGTCGCTTTAACGTCTTTCTCCAGTTTCTCTGAACCGCAGGCAAATAGTAGACTAGCAACTACTGTCAAACACAAAGATAGAACAATTTTATTTTTCATTGTTTAAATTACCTCCTTTAAAATTCAGACGAGTCTTATTGAAAAACGTTACAACTCTCCATTTAAGAAAGTGGCCC
>NZ_PDYT01000056.1:0-1302 GCF_002743175.1 Sporosarcina sp. P20a | reverse complement strand
CCCATAGGTCGGACAATGGTTTGAAGCCGTTGATCTGCGTTGCAGCCGGACGCGTTCCGGAGGGCGGGCGGTGAACCACACCCCTTCGCTTCGCTCGCTGGGTGTTTCACCTGTCCCGCTGATCCTCCCGGAGTCGCCGGCTTCCACTCCGATCAACTGAGCGAGTGCGAATAAGCTTCTTCCACAATCGCCCACAATTATTGAATATCCACTAACTATATTCTTTGGTCAATTTGGAACTTCTATAACCCAGAAAAACATATCCACTAAGACATAGTTGAACAACCCCAAAGATTAAAAACGGACCAGTTACTATATACATTTCACCTACGGAAATATACTGAAAAGCCAAACCTGACAGGAATATCAATCCCATAATAGCAGATGCATACCAAGAACTACTATGTTCTTTTCTTAAACTTAATGCCGCAGCTATAATATTACCAAGCCCAAATATGACAATTGCTAGGATTCCAGGCAAAACCCAACTATCAAAAGGAAGATTGGAAGCCCAACTGTCAGGATATGGCTCCGCGAAAATCGTTCCACTGCTTGAAGTAATCATTTGAAAACCTGACCAAATTGCACCTATCGCCAAAAATAAATCAAATATACACAATATCCTTGCCCTGATTATTTGCTTCATTTTCCATCTCCTTTCTCTCTTAAATAAATAGACGGTCAAGGTTATAGAATGTTGCAAATATATTAAACAGACCCTTTTTTAGCCCGATTGTTTGATTTTGTCTTATATTTCTTGAATCATTTCCACCCGATTGCCAAAAGGGTCTCTGAACTCAAATCGATCAAAGCCTGGGATTGGAACTCCTTCAATTGGCTGAATATCTTTTTTCTCTAACACATTTTTCCAATAAGAAATATCACTTACCAAATAAGCTAAATGAGCTTTTGTTGTCAGTCTGTCAAAACTATCTTCAGTACCTACATGAACATCTCGATCCCCGACTTTTAACCAAAACCCTCCCCGCCCTTTGAGTGATTCTGGCTTTTCTATTTCCTCTAAGCCTAATACATTGCAATAAAACTGTTTACCTGCTTCTTCCGCACCTTTCGGAATAGTAATTTGTACATGATGTAATCCAAGAATCATATGAATCCCCCCTATGTATTAATAATTTTCTGTAACACCATAAAAAATCTCCCCACAAAAGTTGGCAATAGGTAAGCATTTGATGCTATCTCCAGCTTTTCCCCTGCTCCACACCGAACGTGCTAGTTTCCCAGCATTCGGCGCTCCATCTAACGATGGATACTAGATTATAAGTTCTTCGTTACCTGTTG
>NZ_PDYT01000055.1:0-1390 GCF_002743175.1 Sporosarcina sp. P20a | reverse complement strand
AACAGGTAACGAAGAACTTATAATCTAGTATCCATCGTTAGATGGAGCGCCGAATGCTGGGAAACTAGCACGTTCGGTGTGGAGCAGGGGAAAAGCTGGAGATAGCATCAAATGCTTACCTATTGCCAACTTTAGTCGTGAATATGGGGGGAAGTTAATGATGAAGAAAATTATTGTTGTTATGTTGATGGTATTCGTTTCAATTTTGGCTGCTTGTTCTTCAACAGCAACAAACCTAGAAAAGGTTGAGAGTGTACCAAAATTTGTACAAGATTCTATCCAGCCTAATGTTCAGTTACAGTTAAAAGAAGAAAACAAAAATAGTTACTATATCACTCTTCAATCTTATGGGGACGCAGATTTTAACTATGATGTAAAAGGTGACATAGTGGAAATTAAATTCGATGTATCTGACTCTGACGCAGAACAAAAAAAACAAAATGTATATCACCTAACGATAGATAAAGATATTGAAACTATTGATGTGTATGTCAATGGGGAACGCAGTGGTTTCGATATAACCTCATAAGATATACACCCCGACATTTAACCAATCGGGGGCATTAATTGAACAAGTGCTACGCATCAAACGGGCCAAAGTGCAGAGAAAAAATAGGGGAAAAAATTTGGGGGAACGGGGGTTTCTGGGATGAGAAATAAGAGTAGGAAATATATTTTAATCTTAAGTATCATCTGTGTTCTGGGTATCTCCTTCATTCCTGGAATTGGGATCAGAATCGAAGGCGGATCACGCTTTTTAGGGTTTCCAGCCGATTGGTTAAGCCTGTACAAAAATGGAGGTTTCAGTTTTCTGTGGCTAGGATTTATATTCAACATTGCATTTTTTTATTTAATATTTTGGCTTTTGAATACAGCTTTGATAAGTTTAAAAAACTCAAGTAAGAGTCTTGAAAAATGAATGTTTAATAGCCCATAAACGGGGGCGATTGTAGGACAACGCTGTACCAGAATAGGGCCAGTTAGGTAAGTAATGACAAATAACTTCAAGGGGATAAAGTATGGAAATATTAGACGCTTTCTTTTATTGGATTGGATGGTGGTTGATGCCTATTTGGTGCATTATATTCTGTTTGAATTTGGTAACCATATTAAAAAAGGTAAAACATGAAGAAAAAACTACAGCAAATACAGTTTGGCTTATTATATCGTTTACGATTATTATGTGGACTACTGCGTCCATGGGCTTTAGTTAAACTAACGGGTGCGATTGCTTTATAAGCGATTGAGTCTATATCACAAACGGGCCAGCGCGACAAGTTCTGTGATAAATGCCTTCGGCATGAAAATACAGGAAATTTATTATGTAAATTTCAACTTTACAACGAAGAATAGGAATGACGAAACCATGTTTTCTGAAACTATTCCATCA
>NZ_PDYT01000054.1:0-1459 GCF_002743175.1 Sporosarcina sp. P20a | reverse complement strand
GAAATGATGTGACGAGACTGCCATTGCGTTAGTTGTAACTGGCTTTTACTTTTCAAGAAATTAAAAGTAGGGAAATCCTTGTTAGTGAACGTTCAACTAATGGATATAGCTGTGTGACGTAAATTATTCCTGAAACGGGGGCAATTCTTGAATATGGATTATGCCGTTAAAGGGCCATTTTGTGAAAGGAGGTTAAAAGATGGATTGGAACGCTCTGTTTGAAATTTTAAGAAATATATTCATGATTCTATTCATTATGTTTTTTGTAATAGACGTTTTTTCAAAAAGTTCTTATAAAGTTCTATACCATATAGCATTAACATTTGGAGTCATTTTCTCGGCTTTCATATGGAATTGGGCAATAGGATTGAAAGTGGGGTTTATTGCTCTCTTTTTAATTGTGGCCGTAAAGACAATTTCTGACGTTAGAAAAAGAGAGATAGATACTAAAACAGAAGCGTTTGCAGCATAGCTGTGTTCCAGAATAGGGCAAGATTAACTATCAAACCAAACCATATGTAAAATGGGAGAAAGTATAAAATTAAAACTTCATGGGGGACATACGTGTGAAAAATATTTGGCAACAAGATAATGATTACGGCAAATTAGAACCATTAACAGTTGAAATTGTAGAACAAGCAGAAGAAAAATTGAAAGTTAAGTTACCACAATCCTACATAAGTATCTTGAACCAACAAAATGGTGGTTACATTAAATTTAATTCACATCCTTCAGATACACCGACACCGTGGGCTGATGATCATGTTCATGTTGACCACGTATTTGGGATAGGTTTGGGAAAGGAAAGAGGAATACTAGAAAGTGAATATTTAATTCGTGAATGGGGTTTGCCTAAGAATGTTGTACTAATTTCTGGAGATGGGCACTCTTTTGTTGCACTTGATTATCGGAATAGTAAAGTGGACCCTCCTGTTATTTTTATAAATACTGAACAGAATCAAGAAATTAGATTAGCAAAGAGTTTCGAGGAATTTATGACTGGACTTGTTGATTACATTGAACAAGAAGAAATAGATATATTTAATACTGTACTTACCAAACAAGAAATAAAAGAATACTACGCTAAAATAGATGATTTTATTCAAAAGGGAACACCGAGAGAAATTGACCGTTTATTCACAAAAGTACTTTTAACTAATAACGAGTTGATACGATATATGGTCGAAAAAATGAGATGTCACGAAAAGCCAAAAGTTCATTATAATTTACTTCTTTTTTTAAACTGCTGTGCAAGAGGTGATAATAAAGGGATTTTAGAAGATAATTATTTACTGGCCAATTGTACAATCAAGTTAGCCACCTAAATTCAAATAAAAAAAATGCCACTATAAAATTCGTGTATCATTGAAGTTGCGAGACTAACAATGAGAGGAAGTTTTATAGTGGCACAACTTGAGAGTACCATACAAAACCGTAAAAATAAACACCTGTCAGCTTT
>NZ_PDYT01000052.1:0-1781 GCF_002743175.1 Sporosarcina sp. P20a | reverse complement strand
GCTGATCCATCGGGAGCATTCCTGTTTGGTTAGTGGAACCCTATTGAAATAGAAAAGTCCCCTTGGTATGATTCGGGGTGTCAAGGCGTCGACGGCTTGACCCCTAATTATAACCAAGGAGGACTCACATGAATTCTAAAGAAAATACTAAAATTAATCAAGTCACAGAACAAACATTAGTGATAGGTATCGACATTGCTAAACATAATCATTACGCAACCTTTGTCGATGAACGTGGACGTGTTTTGAAAAAAGCATTTCTCGTTAAACAGACGCGTAAAGGGTTTGAACAGTTCTATCAAGAAATACTAGAGGGTATGAAAGAATTCGATAAATCGCATGTGATAGTGGGCGTGGAGCCTACAGGACATTACTGGTTGAATTTAGCATATTTCCTAGAGGACTACGGTATACCACTGGTCGTTATCAATCCGATGCATGTGAAGAAAGTTAAGGAATTAGATGATAATCTGCAAACCAAAAACGATAAGAAAGACGCTCTGACGATCGCACGGCTAATGAAAGATGGTCGTTTCTCATATCCGAAGCTTCTTCGGGATCAAGCAGCAAATATTCGTTCCTGTTTCACGCTTGAGCAAACTTTAATAGACGACCGCACCATTCTGAAAAACAGAATTCATCGATGGGTAGATAAATACTTCCCTGAGCTATTCGAGGTATTCTCAGATTTTGGAGCCATGGTTCTAGGTGTGTTGGAGACAACCCCGTTGCCTGCAGAGCTGGTCAATATGACAACAGCTGATTTAGCGGATCAATGCGCGAAAGCGAGTCAGATGAAGCAAAGGCGACCCAAAATAGCAGCTAAAGTCATTGAGGTAGCTCAGACATCCATTGGCATCACCGTGGCTCCTTGGGGAGCTAAACGGGAGATACAATGTCTCATTCGCCAATACCGTCTACTCGAGGAAGAACTTGCGATGATTGAAGAGGAAATACAATCCTTAATTGTCCAAACGGCTGATTATGAATATCTCGCTTCATTTCCGGGAATTTCCCGTAGAACTATTTCCGGTCTCTTAGCGGAGATTGGAAGTTTTACTGACTTTGAAAGTCCACGCCAATTAATTAAATTAGCGGGACTTACGTTACATGAGAATTCCTCTGGTAAACATAAGGGAATGAAGAAGATATCAAAACGAGGACGAAGACGATTACGGGCTATTTTATTCAGAGCAATGCATCCAATCCTTAGAAACAACCCTGCCTTTATGAAGCTTCATCAGTATTATACGCAACGACCTCAAAATCCCCTTCGTAAGAAGGAGTCGATGGTCGTGTTATGTAGCAAATTACTAAAGGTTCTTCATGCCATGTGTACAAAAAAGCGGAAATTTGATGGTGAGCAAATGCTTGCGGACCTTCACTGTTTACAATTAGTAGCATGAGGTTGGCATTCTGAAACTTCTATTCATGACACGGAGAAGCTGGCACCAGCGGCGTACATTAGGCCTCGAGCCTCATCGGGAGCATCTCGCCGGCCTCCAACTTATGATAGACCGAACGAAGGAATGTCAGCGCATGACGCTAAGAGATGTGGGAGGGTTCGTCATCATAAGGTACTTGGAGATCCATAGTGCATGCCATATTAAATTAACAGTTTCTGTAACTGGTAGCGCAGCGTTATCCTTTACTTACAGTATCTACAAAAGTATGTACTTTCAGGTAGACGATTCTCTTTACTAGTCATATAAATTCTTTTTGGGTCAATAGAATAATGCGACAAGCCTTGTCATCATCACCTTTTCAAGAGGGAGTCGCCG
>NZ_PDYT01000051.1:0-1782 GCF_002743175.1 Sporosarcina sp. P20a | reverse complement strand
CCGCTGATCCTCCCAGAGCCATTCCTGTCTGGTCAGTGAGGCCCTATTGAAAAAGAAAAGTCCCCTTGTTATCATTCAGGGTGTCAAGGCATCGACGACTTGACCCGGAATCATAAACAAGGAGGACTCCAATGAATTCTAAAGTGAATCATAAAATTAATCAAGTGACTGAACGAACCCTAGTTGTAGGTATCGATATTGCGAAGCATAAACATTATGCCACATTCGTAGATGAACGTGGACGAGAACTCAGGAAAGCTTTTCCTATCTCTCAAACAAGTGACGGTTTCGAAGAATTTTATCAAGAGATTCTTAATGGAATGAACACATTTAAAAAATCAGATGTGCTAGTCGGTGTAGAACCAACAGGCCATTACTGGTTGAACCTAGCGTATTTCTTAGAAGATCATGGTATTCCGATGGTTGTAATCAATCCTTTTCATGTAAAAAAATCAAAAGAGCTAGACGATAATCTTCAGACAAAGAACGATAAGAAAGACGCTTTGACGATTGCGCGCTTAATGAAAGACGGACGCTTTTCTCATCCTAAGCTTTTGCGTGATTTAGAAGCGGATATCCGTAGCTACTTTAGCGTAAAAGAAGCGTTGATAAAAGATCGTAGTGCGTTAAAGAATAAACTACATCGATGGATCGATAAATACTTCCCTGAAATATTTAAAGTCTTCTCAGACTTTGGCGCCATGGTGCTCGCGGTGTTAGAAGCTAGACCTCTTCCAGCTGATATTGTAGGTATGACGCCGACGGAGTTGGCTGACGTATGTGCAGAAGTAGGCTCTATGAAGCAGAGACGCCCTAAGCTGGCAGCTGAACTCATCAAAGTCGCTCAAACTTCAATCGGGATTACGGTATCACCTTCTGGCGCACGACGAGAAATCGCATATCTTATTCGTCAATACCGTTTAGTAGAAGAAGAATTGAAAGAGATTGAAAAAGAAACGGAAGAACTCATTGTTCAAACGGCAGACTACGAGTACCTGTCTTCGTTTCCCGGTATTTCTAACGGAACCATCACTGGCCTTTTAGCCGAAATAGGAAGCTTTACTGATTATGAGAGTCCACGCCAACTTATTAAACTAGCGGGTCTCACACTGATTGAAAATTCATCAGGTAAGCAAAAGGGAGTAAAGAAGATATCAAAACGTGGCCGGAAGAGGCTTCGCTCACTATTATTTAAAGCGATGCTTCCGATTCTTCGTAATAACTCGGCATTTTTGAAGCTACACCAGTACTATACGCAACGACCGAACAATCCCCTTCGCAAGAAGGAATCAATGGTAGTTCTATGTGGTAAGTTGTTGAAGATACTTCATGCATTGTGTACTAAACGTCGTCGATTTGATGGTGAGCAAATGCTTGCCGACCTTCACTGTCTTCAAGTAGCGTCTTAAACACTGGATTCTGAAAACCGCATTCATGACACGGAGAAGCTGGCATAGGTGGCGTACATTGGGCCGCGAGCCCATCCCAGAGCAGATTCGCCGGCCTCCAACTTATGATAGACCGAACGAAGGAATGTCAGCGCTTGACGCTAAGAGATGTGGGAGGGTCAGTCATCATAGGGAGTATGGAGATCCACAGTGCATGCCATATAAATTAACAGTTTCTGTAACTGTCAGCGAAGCGCTCGATCCATTTCCACTTTTTAACCGAAGTTGTATTACGTGGAATATGTTTGATAGCTCTCCAGCTAAAAAATATTTTTCACTCATCTAAAAAGCTCGATAAACCTTGTCACTATCGTCTGTTCAAGAGGGAGTCGCC
>NZ_PDYT01000050.1:0-1909 GCF_002743175.1 Sporosarcina sp. P20a | reverse complement strand
TTTTTGTGTGCGCCCTGCATGGGCGAATACTCGGTGGTGAAAGTCCACTACAGGCTTGGCAGTAGGAACTGTTAGCGAATGACAAGGTGGCTATCGTGAGGTAGTGGCTGAAGGAAGTCGGACGCAAACTCCTGAACTGACGAACAGAAACTAGATAGAAGGCTGAATTAGGTTGGATAAGGTTGCACAACAAACCAAAATCCAATACTGCCCGAAACCTATACAGTAAATCTAGCAGTTACATGGGAGGAAAGTATTCGCTCTTACCAGGGGAGGTCTTACGGGGGCATAGTGCAAGTTACATGATAACGAACCAGTGCAATCCTCATGGTGACATGAGGATGAACCGTAAGAAGTCAGCAGAGGTCATAGTAGCGTGCGTTGACAGGACGTGAAGGACTGAACAATAATAATTTTGAAGAAACAGGGAGGTGTGGAAATTGCAACAACCGCAGAAAACAGGGAATCCTGACTACCGTCGGAGAGATAATGTGGAACATGAAGGGTATGACGGAGTGCATAGTAATTTCCATGGTGAACTGAACAATCAAAATGGTGTAAATCTATTGGAGAAAATTCTATCAAGGAACAATCTCAATCTAGCTTACCTTCAAGTTGTCAGAAATAAGGGAGCTGCGGGCGTAGATGGTATGACTTACGACCAGTTACTTCCACACTTGAGGGAGCACAGGGAAGGATTACTAACGAAATTACATAGCGGAACGTACCGCCCACAACCCGTGTTGCGTGTCGAAATTCCAAAACCTGAGGGTGGTGTAAGAAAGTTAGGGATCCCAACTGTCATCGACCGAATGATTCAACAAGCGATCAATCAAGCATTACAACCCATTTTTGATCCTACGTTCTCCGATAATAGCTTTGGGTTTCGTCCGAAGCGTAGTGCACACCAAGCGATTATACAAGCAAAATCGTACTACGAACAAGGATACAAATACGTTGTGGATATGGATATGAAAGCTTATTTTGACACAGTGAATCACGATAAACTCATGTACTACGTTGAGAAAAAGGTGCAAGACCAGCGTGTACTACGCCTGATTCGTCAATATCTCAAAAGTGGTGTTATGGAAAACGGTATATTTCAAGCATCCGAAGAAGGAACCCCACAAGGAGGAAACCTATCGCCATTACTAAGTAATATTTACTTAAATGAATTCGATAAACTCCTTGCGACACGGGGACACAAATTCGTCCGTTACGCAGATGACTGTAATATCTACGTCAAAAGCAAACGGGCAGGTTATCGTGTTATGGAAAGTTCAACCCATTTCCTTGAAGAAGAACTGAAATTAACTGTAAATCGTGAGAAAAGTGCAGTAGGAAGTCCATTGAAACGAAAGTTTCTAGGGTTCTGCTTATTGGCAACTAAAAACGGTGTCAAAATTCGACCGCATCAAAAGGCGAAGTCCACTGTGAAGAAAAAGTTGAAGAAAATAACGAAGCGGAACAGAGGAAAAAGCATAGAAGTACTCTTCAAGCAAATCAAGCAGCTGATGACGGGGTGGATAAACTACTACGGCATAAGTGAAATGAAAAGCTTTATGAATGACTTGAACGGTTGGTTGAAACGACGAATGAGGCAATACATTTGGAAACAGTGGAAAACTCCGCGGACCAAATGCAGGAACCTTATTCAATTAGGTATCGAAGAGCAGAAAGCCTATGAATGGTCAAATACCCGAAAGGGTCACTGGAGAATTTCTTCCAGTTACATCCTTCATAGGTCTTTAACAGATGAAAAGCTGGTACAACTCGGATATATGAATATAGCCGCGAAGTACCAACTTATACACTCAAATTATTGAACCGCCGTATACGGATCCGTACGTACGGTGGTGTGAGAGGGTGGAACGAGTCAATCTTTTGATTCGTTCACTCTACTCGATTT
>NZ_PDYT01000006.1:0-125840 GCF_002743175.1 Sporosarcina sp. P20a | reverse complement strand
GTGGCAAGTTCATTGTCCCCACTTCGGCGCTGGTGGATGGCTTTCGCGAGGAGCCAGAGACAGGAAGTTCGCCTGTCTTTGTCTCCTCGCTACGCCTACCACAGCAGTCGCCTTCGTTGGATTGGGTGTAGGGCAGTTCATATAGTTTTTTTTACTCGTTGTAGTTTTATCGGATTACGTTTCTGTTAAGAGTGCGTAAGAAGCGGCGTTGGGTTGTTGTTCTTGCACGTGCTTTTTCTTTTCCTGTTTGATCGGGAGGTTGTGGTTTAGCTGGTAATGTAAGTGGCAAGTCCATTGTCCTCACTCCGGCGCTGGTGGATGGCTTTCGCGAGGAGCCATAGACAGGAAGTTCGCCTGTCTTTGTCTCCTCGCTACGCCTACCACAGCAGTCGCCTTCGTTGGATTGCGGGTAGGAGGACAGTTCAGGTAGTTGTTTTTTGTCGTGGAAGTGCTATCGGATTACGTTTTTGTAATGGGTGCGTAATAAGCGGCGTTGGGTTGTGTTTCTAGCACGTGCTTTTTCTTTTCCTGTTTAATCAGGAGGTTGTGGTTTAGCTGTCTATGTAAGTGGCGAGTCCATTGTCCCCACTACGGCGCTGGTGGATGGCTTTCGCGTGGAGCCAGAGACAGGAAGTGCGCCTGTCTTTGTCTCCTCGCTACGCCTACCACAGCAGTCGCCTTCGTTGGATAGTGTGAATGGCAGTTCCTACACTTCTTTTGCAAGAAATACATAATAGATATCACGATGTCACTGAACTTCTTCCTATAAGAACCACAACTAGAATAAATACCACTCAGCAGCGCAGGCACAACTGCGGGGTAGGCCGTGGCCGGGAGACAACTGGCGGCACTTTGCCAGCTGGCTCCTGGCTGTAGGCAATCCCCCACGTGCCTGCGCGAGTCCAGAAAGAAGACATTCACTAACTTCAGTCCCCAACAACCAGTCGAGCAACGTCCCCGACGAAAAGTGCCAAAGACCCGCAGCCGCATAGTCTTTCAGTCAAACGTATTTCCAGGATGGGTAAGGTACACTAATTATTATTATTATTAGAACCACAACCTAAATAAATACCCCGCAGTAGCGCAGGCACAACTGCGGGGTAGGCCGTGGCCAGGAGACAACTGGCAGCACCACCGCCAGCTGGCTCCTGGCTGGAGGCAATCCCCCACGTGCCTGCGCGGGTCCAGAAAGCAGCCACTCGATGACTTCAGTATCCAACAACCAGTCGAGCAACGACCCCAACAAAAGTGCCAAAGACCCGCAGCCACATAGTCTTTCCGCCAACCGCGTTTGTAGGTTGGGTAAGGTACGCAATTTATCATTTTACTATCCTACTTAGAACCACAACTTAAATAACTACCACTCAGCAGCGCAGGCACAACTGCGGGGTAGGCCGTGGCCATGAGACAACTGGCAGCACCACCGCCAGCTGGCTCCTGGCTGTAGGCAATCCCCCACGTGCCTGCGCGGGTCCAGAAAGCAGACACTCACTAACTCCAATACCCAACGATCAGTCGAGCAACGCCCCCCCAACCAAAAATGCCGAAGCCACGCAGCCGCCTAGTTACTCTGCCAGCCGCGTTTGTCCGCCGGGTAATACACACATTGATCCGGTCCTCTTAAGTAAATCCAAAACATTGAAAAATACCAATGGTAGATACCCGACATGCGTTAAAAGCATTATATTTAAAAGGATGAATAGCATGAATGGTACAGAGAAACAATATATCAATATTATATTGACAAGTTAAAGCGCTTTCATGGTAGAATGGTAATGTCTATGACTACAAATAGAAAAGGGGAGATGGTCACATGAAGAAAAACTCACTTCGCCTACTGGCGTTAGTTTCCATGCTCGCGCTTCTTGTGCTCGCAGCTTGCGGTAACGACGAAAAAGCTGACGGCGACAAAGATGCAGACGGAAACAAAGAGGAAGGTAAGGCAGAGCAAGACTACAAGTTCTTGAGCTTACTTACTGGGGGAACACAAGGAACTTATTATCCACTAGGTGGATCTTTTGCTGAATTCATTACGCAAGAAACAGGAATCAAGACGACTGCTGAAGTATCTCAAGCATCTGCTGCGAACATGACAGCGCTTAAAGATGGAGACGCAAACATTGCATTCGTACAAACAGACATCGCCTACTACGCTTCTAAAGGTGAAATGATGTTTGACGGAGATGTAATCGACGAGGTATCTGCTGTAGGTTCACTTTATCCTGAAACAGTTCAATTGGTTACGTTGAAGAAAAGCAATATTAAGACATTTGAAGATCTGAAAGGCAAAAGCGTATCAATCGGTGCTCCAGGTTCTGGAACAGCCGCAAACGCTGAGCAATTACTTGAAATTCATGGTTTAGCTTTAAGCGATATCAAAGCACAAAACTTGGACTTCGGTGAGTCACAAGAAAGTCTACAAGCTGGACAAATTGACGCTGCATTCATTACAGCTGGAACTCCAACAGGTGCTGTTGAAGGTCTAAACGCTACTTCTGAAGTTTTCATTATTCCAGTAGAAGACGACAAGGCTGATGAATTAATTGAGAAATACCCATACTACGCTAAAGAAATGATTCCTGCTGGAACGTATGGTTCTGAAGTAGAGACGCCTGCAGTATCAGTAGGTGCAATGCTTGTTATGCAGAACGATATTTCTGAAGAACTTGGTTACCAGATCACAAAGGCGATTTATGAAAACGCTTCGAAAATTCAACATGCCAAAGGTGCTTTGATTAAAGCAGAAAATGGTTTGAATGGTATTGGTATTCCTGTACACCCAGGTGCACAGAAGTACTTTGACGAAGTGAACTAATAAACGGAGTTAGTTATCTGATAGGAGCACGTGGGGGCGGTAAAGCGAAAGCTTTGTCCGTCCCATTCTTAATTTTTTAAAGTAATTAGTGAATATCATACACTATTGTGCTTATTGCATGTACTGTAACAGAAAGGAATAAGCGGATGAAATCAAGAAAAATCGTTCTTCTGCTAACGTTTCTGATAGGAGTTGTAATGCTGATCATATTGTTTTTTCCATATAGACAAATGATCATACTAGAAGAGGTTCGGAGCGAACAGCCAAAGGCGTATTATCTTCCATTACACGAGAGTCGACATTTTCAAATTCATTATATTCATTCCATCCATTTGTCCAATGTGAAGGAGCAATATCGCATTACCGACAATGGAAAGCTCCGTTTCGAATTTATGCAGTATGAAGATGTAGCCATCGGATTACCAGGTTATGCAGAAGAAGGCGAAGTACTGCAAGTTGAAGATGGTGTTTATACGCTTACATTCGAAAACCGCGTGATAGATTCGTTTGTTCTCTACGTAGGTAGGGTGAATGCAGATCTGTCTTTGCGATATGAGCAACAAGATTATCATCTGAAAGAATTTCTTCAAAAGGGTCATTCTTATGAGTTTCATGTGGCGAAGGTTCCAAATTATAAGATGTTAAAAGGAGTCAGATTAAATGGAAAATAATAAAGATCGGGAAAAAGATATTCCCGCCATCTCCGATGAAGAAATGGGTACGCTTTCTGAACAAGAACAGCTCGAAATTCTTCAAAAGTACGACCCGGAATCCAATACAAGAGATTTGAAAGGCTTATTTGGTAAGATTGTGTTTTTCGGTTTATTGGCATTCTCAATTTTTCAGTTGTATACGGCGATTGGTAAGCCATTTACAGCTCAAATCCAGCGATCTATTCACTTAGGTTTTGCTTTATCACTTATATTCCTCATGTTCCCTGCTAGAAAAAAGATCGGTGTGCGCCGCGACAAAGTACCGTTTTATGATATTATTCTATCTTTATTGGCGATAGCAGTTGGTTTATACTGGCCACTATTTATCAACGAACTAGTATTTCGTGTAGGGCGAGTATCTGATCTCGATTTAATTATCGGTATTTTAGCCGTACTACTAACATTAGAAGCAGCGAGACGTGCGGTAGGAATGCCAATCACCATCATCTCAGTTGTGTTTCTGGCTTATGCATTCTTCGGGCCTTATTTCCCAGGGTTTCTCGCACATAGAGGACAAAGTGTGGAAAATCTCGTTCAATTAATGTTCTTTACAACGGACGGGATACTCGGTACACCGATTAGTGTATCCGCCACCTTCATATTCGTCTTTCTGTTGTTCGGGGCGTTCTTAGTGAAGACTGGTGTGGGTAACTATTTCAATGACTTAGCTGTAGTATTGGCGGGGCGATTGACTGGTGGACCTGCAAAAGTCGCAATATTCTCAAGTGCGTTGCAAGGTACTATTTCAGGTAGTTCTGTAGCCAACGTTGTAGGATCGGGTTCATACACGATTCCGATGATGAAGAAGCTAGGTTATCGTAAAGAATTCGCAGGTGGAGTGGAGGCAGCCGCATCTACAGGTGGACAGATTATGCCACCGATTATGGGAGCCGCTGCATTCCTGATGGTTGAATTCATCGGCGGTGTAACGTATTGGGAAATTGCCAAAGCGGCCGCTATCCCTGCGTTACTGTACTTCACTGGAATTTGGATCATGACTCATTTCGAAGCAAAGCGTGTTGGTTTGAAAGGAATGGATGCATCCCAGATTCCGAACCGTAAAGAAACACTGAAAAAGATTTATTTATTACTACCGATTTTAGGCATTATCGTCTTCTTGTTGATAGGAATTCCAACGATGAAGGCAGCATTACTCGGTATCGTACTGACTATCGCTGTGAGTGCAATCAGTAAGGAAACAAGAATTGGATTTAAAGATATGATTGACGCGTTAGTAGACGGTGCTCGTACAGCATTGGCTGTAGCAGCAGCGACTGCCTGTGCGGGTATTATTGTCGGGGTTGTGGTTAAGACAGGTCTTGGACTTAGCTTGGCAACGGGCTTGATCTCAGCTGCTGGCGGTAACGTTTTGCTGACATTAATTTTCACAATGTTCGCAGCTATCATTTTGGGCATGGGTTCTCCAACGACGGCAAACTATGTTATTACGTCTACAATTGCAGCGCCTGCCATCATTACATTATTAATGCTGGATGAGCCTACAGGTGCAGCTGTGCCGATTGTAGTGGCAGTATCTGCACACTTATTCGTATTTTACTTTGGCATCATTGCGGATATCACGCCGCCTGTTGCATTGGCTGCCTTTGCTGCTTCAGGTATTTCGGGTGGGGATCCGATCAAGACGGGTATTACTTCTGCCAAACTGGCAATTGCCGCCTTCATTATTCCGTATATGTTCGTCTTTAATCCGGCAATGCTAATGCTCGACTCGAGTGTAACGGAGATTGTATGGGTGACGTTGACTGCCATTGTCGGTATGGTTGCCATCGGGGCAGGCATAATTGGTTACTGGTATAGTAAACTGAACTGGATAATGCGAATTATAACGATAGGTACAGGCATGTTGTTGATCTATCCAGAAACGATGACAGATATCATCGGTTTAGTTTTATTCATCATCTTACTGGCGTTCCAGTGGATGGGGAACAAGAAAAATAATTCACCTAAATTAGCTTCTAATTAAATTACTCTTAAAAGACTTGTCGGCTTGAAATAAAGCTTGCAAGTCTTTTTATTTTATTTAGGATAAAAATTTTCGAAATCAATCTCTGGATTTTTGCGTTTTACTAGTCTGATTGAGTGAAAAGAACTAGATTAGATGGGATTTTCAATAAAGGACGAGACTAGTATAGACAAGGCTTTTACTGGAATGTGATTTGTGAAACACATGATAAAATAAAAGTCAAGAAGCCGAAGGACTAGAAATTCCTCGAACTAATTTGGACTAATTACGCAGTTTTACCATCGCGAGTTATGTATATACTACATGTAAGCGAATCAGTCATAACGAATAAAATATAGAGATCGGTACAGAAACCAATCAAATCGAAAAGGAGAGAAAATACTATGAATACACAAGAAACATGGTGGGAAAACGTGTTTGAAGGGCACTTGGCACATGGCTTTAACAAAGAACGGATGAGTGAGCTGGATCATGAAGAGTTTTTATATTTTGAGAATGAACCAATAGAGGAACAATTAAACCCCATGCAGTAAATGAAAGGAGAAGCGGCCCTGAATAATGTAATGAAATTCCATGAAAATCGGTAGTTTTTCTGATGGTATAGAAAAATTATCGATTTTTAATTTCTTTGTTTACAACCAGGATAGATAATGCTATTATAGTATTTGTGCTTGAGAGCCTAACTGGCTTACTTCAAAATGCACATCCTAGTAAAATCGATTCCGTAGCTCAGCTGGGAGAGCGCCACCTTGACAGGGTGGAGGTCGCTGGTTCGAGCCCAGTCGGAGTCATAGGTGCCAAACCTAAGTTATTTACCGTAGGAACACGGTTTATAACAATAAACAGTCCTATTAGACCGAATGTCTAGGGGCTGTTTTTTTATGTCTATATTTCAAATGAAGTTTTCATTACAATCAAATGATAGTACATACACTCACCAGTCATGCGGTGTATACTTATAGTGCGAATATGTATTTAGATAGGCAGGAGGAGTCATATACAATGAAAAGAAAACAGGTAACATCTAATGTAAAAGAATATACAGTGGAAGAACAGATAGAATTATTGCCGTATTTATTGAAGGTTATGTCAAAAAGCAGTAGAAATTCGGTGAAGTCTATTCTTACACGTGGCCAAGTTATGGTGGATGGTCAGATGACAACAAAACATAATCAGTCGTTAGCGCCTGGACAAAAGGTTGAAATACAAAGCAACAAAGCGGCTATAAACGTCTCGAAGTTAGTGGGTGTATCTATACTACATGAGGATGATGATATCATCGTGATCAATAAAGAGGCAGGCGTTCTTTCTGTAGCTTCAGAAAAAGAAAAAGATCAGACAGCCTATCGAGAAATTACAAAGTATGTCAAGAGAAGTCATCCTGAAAATCGTATTTTTGTCGTGCACCGTCTTGATCGAGATACATCGGGCGTAATGATGTTTGCCAAAAATGAAGAAACGCAGCAAGCATTGCAAAGTACATGGAATGAATCGGTAAAGGAACGTTTGTATACTGCACTTGTCGAAGGAAAAGTACGAACTGAATCAGGAACTATTTCTTCTTGGTTAACGGAAAATAGTGCATTCAGAGTCTATTCAAATCCTACCGACAATGGCGGACAGCATGCGATTACACATTATAGAAGAGTACAAGCAAATAAGGATTGTTCATTGCTAGAGGTTCTTTTGGAAACAGGTCGAAAAAATCAAATCCGTGTACATATGGAAGAATTGGGACACCCAGTTATAGGGGACAAAAAGTATGGTGCTATAGGCAACCCGTTGCGCAGAGTGGGACTTCATGCAACCGCATTGTCTTTTCTACATCCACGTACAGGGGAACTAGTTCGATTTGAAGCAGAAGTACCTCAGATCTTCGTTACGCGTTCAAAATAATACATCATGTATTTTGCAGTTCCTTGGAATCTCTGAGGAACTGCTTTTTCATGCCATTTCATTCAAATGAACGTTTGAATGTTTGAATTGACAAAATATCTGGAATTGCATATACTAAAGCTAATCAATCAAATGAACGATTGAATGATGGAAACGTTAAAATGAACGATTTTTTGAGAGGACTGATCACATGGCTTCTGAGAAAAATGTCTATCGCCTGCAAAATTTGTCGTGCACAAGTTGTGCCGAGAAATTCGAGAAAAATGTTCGGCAGATTGATTCTGTTGAAGATGTACAGCTGAACTTTGGTGCATCCAAGTTAACGGTTGCAGGAGAGGCCTCTATTTTACAATTAGAAGAAGCGGGTGCGTTTGACGGTATAAAGGTATTCCCTGAAAAGCAGCGGATTATTAAACAGCATACCCCTTTTTGGAAAAAACATGAAAATCAAACGACTATTGCTTCGTTAGTTTTACTATTAGCAGGGTATGCAGTATCTACCGCGAATGGTGCTAATAACTGGCTGTCGATTGCTTTGTTTCTTTCTGCCATATTAATCGGCGGATTCAGTTTAATGAAGGAAGGATTAACGAATCTATTCAAACTTGAATTTGATATGTCTACATTGATGACAATCGCAGTGATCGGAGCTGCACTAATTGGTGATTGGGCAGAAGGCGCGGTTGTGGTCTTCCTGTTCTCCGTCAGTGAAGCATTAGAAAGTTACTCAATCGATAAAGCGAGAAATTCCATTACGTCTCTAATTGAAATCGCTCCCACTACAGCGATTGTACTTCGTGGTACGAAAGAATTTGAAGTAGATGTGGAAGATTTACGAATTAATGATGTGATTTTGATTAAACCGGGACAAAAGATTGCGATGGACGGTGAAGTCATTCAAGGGGACTCATCCGTTAATCAGGCAGCAATCACAGGTGAGTCTGTGCCTGTCCATAAAGTACTAGGAGACGAAGTGTTTGCTGGAACGTTGAATGAAGAAGGTGTAATGCAAGTTCGTGTAACAAAGCTTGCTGAAGACACTACAATTGCCAAAATCATTCATTTAGTCGAAGAAGCACAGGCAGAAAAAGCACCGACACAGCAATTTGTCGATCGTTTTGCGAAATACTATACACCAGCCATTTTAGGTATTTCTTTACTGATCATGATCATACCGCCACTTTTACTGGGTGGAGTATGGGGTGACTGGTTCTATAAAGGTCTTGTCGTATTAGTAGTCGGCTGTCCTTGTGCATTAGTCATTTCAACACCTATAGCCATCGTTACCGCGATTGGTAACGCTGCACGTAATGGTGTGTTAATCAAGGGTGGCATTCATTTAGAAGAAACCGGACAAATCAAAGTCGTGGCGTTCGATAAAACAGGTACGCTAACTGAAGGGCGTCCGGAAGTAACTGATGTCGTGACGGTGTCCACATTAACTGAAGATCAAGTATTGCAACAAGCTGCTTCAATTGAGAAGTACTCCCAACATCCATTAGCCTCATCGATTATGCGAGCGGCAGAGAAATTACCACTAGGATTGCTAGCAGTGGAACAATTCCAATCGATTACAGGCAAAGGTGCAAAAGCTATGATTGGAGAGCACTTGGTTCATGTGGGAAGTCCGAATTTATTCAGAGAAATGAATACAGTCGAAGCATCAATTGAACAGCAGATTCTTACATTGCAGAAACAAGGCAAAACCGTCATGCTCGTCTGGTCTGAAGCAGGACTAGAAGGAATCATAGCAGTAGCTGATCAAGTCCGTAAAAGTAGCTTGAAAGTCATTGAGAAGCTTCATGAAATGGGCAAGAAGACTGTTATGCTAACGGGTGATAATCAATCAACTGCTTTAGCAATTGGAGCGCAACTTGGTTTGTCAGAAGTCAAAGCAGAATTATTACCGGATCAAAAAGTCGAGATGATTAAATCATTGAGTCAATACGGTAAAGTAGCAATGGTAGGTGACGGAGTGAACGATGCACCGGCTTTAGCTACAGCAAATGTCGGTATTGCGATGGGTGGAGCGGGAACAGATACTGCGCTTGAAACGGCAGATATTGCATTGATGGCAGATGACTTGGAGAAACTTCCATATACTATCAAATTAAGCGCACGCACGAAACAAATCATTCTTCAAAATATCTCAATCGCACTAGGTTTAAAAGTCATTGCGCTACTACTCATCATTCCAGGCTGGCTGACATTATGGATGGCGGTCATGGCGGATATGGGTGCCACAGTCATTGTAGTATTGAATTCATTGAGGCTCATGAAAAATAAAATATAATATAGTAGAAACTTCAGTCGAATAAATCGTCTGAAGTTTTTTCTGTTGAATAAAATGGTAGACTGATAACAAGAACAAACATGAGGAGTGTGGATTATTTGGCAATGAGCAGTCTAGAGCTTGAAATGATTATGAACAAACAGAAGCAATATTATACATCAGGAGTGACGCGCAGTATGTCATTCCGGAAAATGATGTTGGGAAAATTGTATAAAGCGATTCAGAAGCATGAAAAAGAAATCTCGGCTGCATTGCATCAAGATCTACACAAACATCCGCTTGAAGCGTATGTAGCAGAAACAGGATTTGTTTTATCGAGCATTACACATATGTTGGATCACTTGGATGAATGGGCAGCTCCTGAAAAGGTGAAAACGCCACTTCATTTACAACCAGCAACTAGCTTTATCGTAAAAGAACCATATGGCAGCGTATTGATTATTGGACCGTTCAACTATCCGTTCCAACTATTAATTGATCCACTAATCGGTTCAATAGCAACAGGGAACTGTACGGTGTTGAAACCTTCAGAAGATGCAGTGCATACGGCGGCAGTCGTAGACAAAATTATTACAAGTGTATTTCCGCCGGAGTTTGTATCCATTGTGCATGGTCACAAAGAAGAAACACAATTATTACTTGGGGCGCCATTTGATTATGTATTCTTTACAGGTAGTGCAAAAGTAGGGAAAATCGTTATGAAAGCTTGCGCGGAAAGATTGACTCCATTGACTTTAGAATTGGGTGGGAAAAGTCCAGCCGTTGTCGACCATACTGCAGATATTAAAAAAGCGGCGGAGAAAATCGTTTGGGGTAAGTTCATGAATGCAGGTCAAACATGTGTAGCACCAGACTATGTAATGGCTGACGCTTCGATTCATGATGAATTAATCCATGAAATGAAGAGTGCGATCCAGCGTTTTTACGGGGGTGACGCACAGAAAAGTGCTGATTACGGTCGCATCATAGCAGATCGTCATTTCGATCGATTAGCGAAAATATTAGATGAAGATCAAGCATATATCGTAGAAGGTGGCAAAACAGATGCTGCGGATAAATACATTGAGCCGACGATTTTAGCGCTATCAGACTGGAATAGCGCAAGTATGCAAGATGAGTTATTTGGTCCGATCTTGCCTGTCCTGCCTTATGATAATTTAGGGGTAGCACTTCAGCAAATTAGTATGTTGCCTAAGCCGCTAGCTGCATACTTTTTCACTGAGAACGATGAGGCCGCTAATCATTTCATTGAAGTATTGCCATTTGGTGGCGGATGTATCAATGACACCGTTTCTCATGTCGCAAACATTCATTTACCATTTGGTGGAGTAGGGCCATCTGGAATGAATCAATACCATGGAAAAGCAAGTTTTGAAACATTCTCCCATTCGAAATCGATGATGAAAAAGAGCACAGCAGTATCGGTGCCGCTCGCATTTCCTCCATACAAAGGAAAATTGCCATTAGTGAAGCGTTTCTTGCGCTAACGGTAAGGAAATCCAAACTTTTGTACACGCGCTTTGCTGGTTTTCGACTAGCAAAGTGCCTTTCTGGTCAACCATATTTTTTGAAATGAAGATACTAAGTCCTGCGCCATTTTCTGTTGTATATTCTGTCTCAAGATACACCTATCCACCTAGAGTACAGGGTGGATGCAATAAGAAAAGACGCGTATGATATAGGTAATTGATTAAGTAGATGCTACTTCATTAAACAGAATAAAAAGGCGTTTATGAATTACTTTTTGTTTATTTGCTATAATTATAAGAGTTATGCACCAACCTATTGGAGGAAACCATATGAACACGAAAGAATTACTATCAGTGCTACCTGTAAAAACCATCAAAGGAACATTGCCAGAAAATGTGACAGACGTGGCAGTGGATTCAAGAGCTGTTCAAGATGGAGGGGTATTTGTTTGTCTGAAAGGTTATACAGTGAACGGTCATCAATTCGTTAAGAGTGCATTGATGAGTGGGGCACGCGTCATTATCGCATCAGAGCCGATTATGATAGATGAAGATCGTACAGCAGTTGTCTATGTAGAAAACACATCAAAAGCAATAGAGTTACTGGCGTCTAAGTACTATCAGTATCCTTCAAAGCGCATGAAGATGATTGGTGTGACGGGAACCAATGGAAAAACAAGTGTTGGCAACATCATTCATGATATGCTGCGACAGACGGAAGAAAAAACAGCCGTTTCAGGTACGATTGGTTTTAAATTAAATGATATCCTTTATGAAACGGAAAATACTACGACCGATGTTTTGACAACGCAGCAAATGATTGCACAAGCAGCAAATGAAGGCTGTGAATCGATGATCATGGAAGTTTCTTCACACGGCTTAGTTGAAGGCCGACTGGCGGGAACTGAATTTGATATCGCGATTTTCACTAACTTAACGCATGACCATTTGGACTATCATAAAACGATGGAGAATTACAGTGCAGCGAAAGGTTTACTGTTTGCACAACTAGGTCAGCAACTTGATCAGCAAAAGTTTGCGATCATTAATGCAGATGATCCATGGAGTAGTAAAATGATCGAAATGACTTCTTTCCCCATTTTTACATACGGTATTCATGTGAAGTCTTCATTCCAAGCAACAGCGATTGACATGCATTCGAACTATACGAAATTTCAATTGCAAGCACCGGACGGAACGTTCTCCGTCAAGATGCCGTTAATTGGAGAGTTCAATGTCTATAATGCCTTGGCTGCAATTGCAGCGTTATATGCTAAAGGAATGGCGACAGAAGATATTTTACCGCTGATTGCGAATGTATCGACAGTGAAAGGCCGCCTGGAAAAAGTGGAGACCTCTCTACCGCTGACGATTTTCATTGATTATGCACATTCACCGGATGCGATTGAAAAAGCGATTGCGACCGTACAACCTTTAAAAAAAGAAGGCAACCGTCTATTATTCCTAATTGGAACGGGAGGCAATCGTGATCGACTGAAGCGCCCGATTATGGGAGAAAAAGCAGCTGCAGCAGATTATGTAGTCTTTACGACAGATGATCCACGAGATGAGCCGTATGAGTCCATTATATCGGAACTTAGTGCCACAATGCCGCATAATCAGTATGCATGTATAGGTGATAGAGAAGAAGCAGTCCGTCATACTATAGAGCAAGCGAATGCAGGAGATATCATCATATTTGCCGGAAAAGGTCATGAAGATTTTCAGATTATCGGCAATACGAAATATCCACATTCAGATGCAAAAATTGCCCTTCTGGAAGCAGCTAAAAAGTTTGGCGATACAACCATTAATAAATGAAGGACAGTTTGAATTTGAGAGTCTATAGTTTTTTAGTCAATTCAATGAAAATCATTGAAATGCATCCCTATTCTCTCTATGATAGAAAACGTAAGCAAAAGGAGAGTACGATTGATGCAAAAGAATAAACATGATGAAATTACATCGCGACGAACGTTTGCGATTATTTCTCACCCAGATGCCGGTAAAACGACAATTACTGAAAAGCTACTATATTTTGGCGGAGCGATTCGCGATGCAGGAACAGTTAAAGGAAAGAAATCAGGAAAATTTGCTACGTCTGACTGGATGGAAATTGAAAAACAACGGGGGATATCGGTAACTTCTTCGGTTTTACAATTTGATTATGCGGGCAAACGTGTCAATATTTTGGATACACCCGGACACGAAGACTTCAGTGAAGATACGTATAGAACATTAATGGCAGTAGATGCCGCCGTCATGATGGTTGATTCAGCTAAAGGAATTGAGCCACAGACGATTAAATTGTTCAAAGTATGTAAAATGCGCGGAATTCCAATCTTCACATTCATCAATAAAATGGACCGACAAGGTAAAGAACCATTGGAACTAATGGAAGAATTGGAAGAAGTGTTAGAAATCCAATCATACGCTATGAATTGGCCGATTGGTATGGGGAAAGAGTTTCTAGGCATTTACGATCGATTCAATGAACGTATAGAGTTGGCGCGCCCGAATGCAGATGAGGAACGTTTCCTCCCAATCGACGATGAAGGCGAGCTTGCAGTAGAGCATTCTATGAAAGAGACGTCTTATTATAAGCAAGCACTAGAAGATGTCATGCTATTAAATGAAGCAGGAAATGACTTTGATGAAGAACGTATCGCGAAAGGTGATTTAACACCTGTATTCTTCGGTAGTGCATTGACTAACTTCGGTGTTCAAACATTCCTAGAAACGTTTTTACAGTTCGCACCTGAGCCACAACCTCGGTTGACGAAAGATGCTGAATACGTAGATCCTGAATCTGATGTTTTTTCAGGTTTCATCTTCAAAATTCAGGCTAATATGAATCCTGCACATCGGGATCGTATTGCATTCGTCCGAATTGTATCAGGTGAGTTCGAGCGCGGCATGACTGTAACCGTTCCACGTCTATCGAAAAACTTTAAGTTAACTCAAACGACTCAATTCCTTGCAGATGATCGTGAAACTGTCAATCAGGCAGTAGCAGGCGATATCATTGGGTTATATGACACGGGTAACTATCAAATCGGTGACACGGTCATCAGCGGTAAAGCGAACTTCCAGTTTGAAGCCCTTCCGCAATTTACTCCTGAGCTATTTGTTAGAGTAAATGCCAAAAACGTAATGAAATCAAAACAGTTCCACAAAGGAATCCTACAGCTCGTGCAAGAAGGTGCTATTCAATATTATAAAACCTTGCATACTGAAGAAGTCATTCTGGGTGCAGTAGGTCAGCTTCAATTCGAGGTATTTGAACACCGCATGAGAGCGGAATACCATGTAGAAGTGCAAATGGAAACGATGGGATCCAAAGTAGCACGCTGGATTGAAAACGAAGAAGATGTGAAAGAGTCCATGGCAGGACAACGCGCGTTACTCGTAAAAGATCGACATGATCAAAAAGTATTCTTGTTTGAAAACAATTTTGCTATGCGTTGGTTCCAGGATAAATTCCCGGACATTAAGCTGTATAACCAATTATAATTTATATAACAAACATACCCGGTCGGATTAATGATAATCCGACCGGGTTATTTGTTAAAATTGTGAATAAGTTTTGTGCATATTCGCTATTATTCGAGCAAATCATGGTGAAAGTACTCTGTTCAGGTGGTATGGTGGAAAGATGAAAAGGCTTTCCCCAACTGGAGTGCTGAGAAGAGAGAGGAATAGATAAATGAAGATTAGTAGTTTTTCGGTCAAACGGCCCGTTTTTACGTTAGTCACTATGTTTCTTGTCATTATTTTAGGTGCGGTATCCTTCTTTAAAATTCCCGTTACATTGATTCCTGACCTAAATCCGCCTGTAGCGGTAGTTGTCACGAATTATGCGGGCGCTTCCCCAACAGAAGTGAGCGAGAAAATCACCAAGCCATTGGAAGAAAGTTTATCGACAGCCCCTGGCTTAAAGTCGATGCAGTCTTCTTCTCAAGAAGGAGCAAACTTAGTATTCTTACAATTTGATTGGGATTCCTCGATTGATGACGTCCAAATGGATATCCTCCAACGGATAGATCAAGTAGAAGTGCCTGATGGGGCGAACAAACCGCGTTTCATGAAGTTTGATCCATCTCAATTCCCAGTCATCCAACTATCTTTACGCTCCGTCGATAAAGATACGAATATACGGAAGATTGCAGAAGAGCTGGAGAAAGAATTACGCCGTATTGACGGTGTAGCCAGTGTGAACGTGTCTGGTAAAATCATTGAAGACGTCCAAGTTATTTTAGATCCTGATAAATTAAAAGAATTCGGTTTAGCGCAATCAGATGTCGTGCAGGCGATACAGGCTAGTAATGTATCCATGCCAGGTGATCCGATTGACACGAGTGATGGAAGAAAGCTAACTACAAGAATTTTAAGTACAGTTCAAAATATCTCGGATGTACGAGGGATTCAAATAGGTGCCAATCTTCAGACGGGTGACAAAATTAAAGTCTCTGACGTGGCGGATGTAGCATTATTGGAGCCGAAAGTACAAACCGAAACACGAGCCAATGATGAGCAGGCCGTACTATTGTCTGTACTTCAAGAATCAGGAGCAAATACTGCAACTGTCTCTAAAGAATTTAAAAAGTCATTAGATAAGTTATTGGAGAAAGATGCATACAAAGATATTGAATCCGATGTTATTTTTGACCAAGGGGACTATGTACAGCTGGCAATAGGCAATATCGGTCAGTCACTAATTCTCGGTGGGTTGTTCGCCATGCTCGTATTATTTGTCTTCTTACGTGGAATTAAGAGTCCAATCATTATTGGAGTAGCTATTCCGTATTCAGTTATTGTGACGTTCGTTCTCATGTATTTTGCAGACTTCTCATTGAATATTATGACACTCGGTGCACTTGCACTTGGTATAGGGATGTTAGTCGATAATGCTATCGTCGTAATAGAGAATATTGAGCGACATTTAGCTATGGGAAAAACACCAACAGAAGCTGCAAAAGATGGTTCAAAGGAAGTGGGCGGAGCTATAACCGCGTCTACGTTAACCACTCTAGCAGTATTTGTACCGGTAATCTTCATTACGGGGATCATTGGTCAAATCTTCACAGAGTTCGCGTTAACCATTTCGTTCAGTTTATTTGCATCGTTAGTCGTAGCATTGACTGTCGTGCCAATGCTTGCGAGTCGTTTATTGAAGACGCCTACTGAAGAAACACTTGAGAAAAAGAATCGTGTGAAGAAAAATCAGAGATTCGAAAAGACTGTCAAATGGGCATTGAGCCATCGTTTGATCGTGTTACTGATAACAACTGCTTTACTTGCAGGAAGCGTATTCGGGATTATAAAAGTAGGAACCGAATTCCTACCCGCTACGGATGAAGGAGCTTTCAGTATTACTGTTAAGTTACCAAATGGTGCTTCACTTGATGCGACAGATGACGTAGTTGAACGAATTGAAGAAGAAATGAAAAAGCAAGAAGATGTAGAAGTGTACGTCAGTTTAGTTGGGGGAACCCAGCAAAGTATGGCGCAAGGCGGATCAGAGAGTAATATGGCAGAAGTGTATGTGAAACTTATACCACTTGACGAACGCGATCGCTCTGTCTTTGAATTTGTAGATAAAGTACAGCCGATCGTTGAGGATGAAGTTGGGGATGACGCAGAAGTCAGTTTCAACTTGCAGACCGCTGCCGGTTCGAGTCCGAATACATTAACATTCTCCCTAAATGATACTAATGAAGAACGTTTAGGAAAAGCAGTATCAAAGCTAGATAAGAAGTTACGCGAGATGGATACCGTGACGGACGTTGAAAATGATTTAGTAGATACAGTGGAAGAAATAAAAATTGAAGTGGATCGTGAAAAGGCTTCAGATGTAGGATTGGCCCCCTATCAAATAGCGCAAACGGTTAGTGACGTTACGCGTGGTGTCTTTGCTTCACAAATCGTCTTTGAGAAAACAGGCGAAGTAGTCGGAGTAAACGTTGGGTATGATGAGCGTTTCCGCAATAGTATAGATAAATTAAAAGAATTGGAATTAAAAACACCACTGGATACGTTTGTTAAGTTGAAGGATATAGCAGATGTGGAAATCGCGGAAGGTCCTGCAGCGATTGTACGTGTAGATCAAGCACATTCGATCGCATTTACTGTGAAATATCTATCCAGTGAATCATTGGGAGATATGACGAAAAAGGTAAATAATATTATAGATGATCTGGATTTACCAAGTGAAGTGGAACTATCATATGGTGGAGATCGCGAACTATTTGAAAGTGCAATTAACGATATGCTGTTGGCAATAGTACTGGCAGTTGTATTAGTCTATATCGTAATGGCTGCACAGTTCGAATCGTTCAAATATCCATTTGTTATCATGTTTTCTGTACCACTCATGCTAATTGGTGTTTCACTTGCGTTATTCTTTACGAATACACCAGTCAGTGTAACGGCAGTCATAGGACTTCTCATATTGGTGGGAATTGTCGTCAATAACGGAATTGTGTTGGTTGACTATATTAATCAACGTAAAGAAGCAGGACTCAGTTCGTACGATGCGATCCTGTCGTCTGTACGCGACCGTGTCCGTCCAATCCTAATGACAGCTCTCACAACTATTCTGGGCTTACTACCGCTAGCACTAGGCCTTGGTGAAGGTTCTGAGTTGAATCAGCCGATGGGGATTGCAGTAATTGGTGGATTGATCAGTTCGACATTCCTGACGTTGTATATCGTACCGATCATTTACAGTTTGTTGGATCGGGAGACACGTAGAGGTATGAATAAGCCACAAAAAGCACAACCGATAACGGGAGATCAACCCGTCACGGTAACTGAAACAGTAACCGTGACCGAGACAGTAACGGAAACTGTAACTGTAAGAGAATCTAAGTAAATCATACTGCTGGCAGATGGAACTTTCCATTTGCCGGTATTTTTTTATGTGTTGAATAAATGGTGCTAAAGAAAAGTATAGTAGTACTAGTAAACAGTACAGTAGGGAGTCCCTTAACGATGTAACTGTTAATTTCATAACATCTATACTCTTAATTTAATAGCAAGATAGGCATCCCAAATCATTTGCAAATCAAAGTTATCATGTTATAATACTTTAAAAGTATCCGATATCTTAATAACTTTTGACGCAATGTCAAAGGGGAGTAGCTATAGGGAAACCTATTTCATAATCGTCAATACGTGACTGCCACAACGGTCATCGGTTATGATAGCTGGATTTTGAACGTGAAATTCCGACTTAGCGAGACCTTTGCCTATTTATTAGGTGAGGGTCTTTTTATTTTGTAGAAAACAAGGAGGAATTATGTTGGATCCGATTTTATTAGAATATGCATGGGTACTCTTAGTACTAATCGTACTCGAGGGCCTATTAGCAACAGACAACGCAGTCGTAATGGCAGTAATGGTAAAACACTTACCGAAACTTCAACAAAAGAAAGCATTATTTTATGGTTTACTAGGGGCATTCGTCTTCAGATTCACTGCACTATTTATGATTACGTTTTTAGTGAAGTTCTGGGAGATACAAGCGATCGGTGCCATTTATTTACTGTTTATATCCGGTAAAAGTATATACGATAAAGTTACTCATAAGCCGGAAGGGCATCCGAAAAAGAAGCCGAAAAAACAATCAGGTTTCTGGATGACCGTGTTGAAAGTGGAACTTGCCGATATCGCGTTCGCATTGGACTCCATGCTTGCCGCTGTTGCACTTGCGGTAACGTTGCCGGAATTAGGTAACTTCCACGTCGGTGGCATCAACGGCGGACAGTTCATTGTAATGTTGCTAGGTGGTATGATTGGTTTAATTATGATCCGTTTTGCAGCGAAACAATTCGTGGTTATGCTTGAAAAATACCCAACATTGGAAACAGCAGCATTCTTAATTGTAGGATGGGTAGGTGTAAAGCTAGTTGTGTTAACTCTGGCACATCCTGCACTCCTAATCATTCCAGAATCATTCCCGCACTCTACATTGTGGAAAACGACATTCTGGGTTGTGTTATTAATCCTAGCAATCGGCGGATATCTACTGGCCGTTGCAAAGTCTAAAGTGAAAGCTAACAGATAATACGAAAACAGTCTCTTCCAAGTCAATTGGAGGGACTGCTTTTTTCTTCTGTAGTGTAGAAGAGTGTAAAGTTCTGTATATAGCTATCTTTTCATCATGGGATTTGATAAAGTAGGAAAATGAAGTTTCCGTTATGAAAGGAATTTGAAAAGATGAGGCTTTCCAGGGAAGTTTTTCATAAGTTTACTCCAGCACAGATTATCGCCTTCTACTACTTTTTGGCAATTGCATCCTCTTTTCTCTTGTTAAATTTGCCGGGTGTATATAAACCGGGAGTGAAAGTGGCCTTTATAGATAGTTTGTTTACCGCTGTGAGCGCTGTGAGTGTAACGGGGTTGTCACCTATTAGTATAGGAGAGACATACTCTGTATTCGGCCTATGCATGATCATGCTCGTACTTCAACTCGGTGGTATCGGCATCATGTCATTAGGAACATTTTTCTGGCTACTTGTAAAGAAGAAAATCGGCATGAGAGAGCGACAACTGATTATGATAGACACGAATCAGTATACATTACAAGGTGTCGTTCAATTAATTCGTCAAATCATCCAACTGATCGTAGCCATAGAGATTATTGGTGGCGGTATTTTAACCTTATATATTTATCGTTTTTATAATTCATTTAGTGAAGCGTTGTTGAATGGAATGTTCATGGCAGTTTCTGCCACTACCAACGCAGGTTTTGACATTACCGGTTCATCGATGATGCCTTATCATGATGATTACATCGTGCAGCTACTACTTATGATATTAATTATTTTAGGTGCTATTGGGTTCCCAGTTCTGATTGAAGTGAAAAGTTTCTTTTCGAAAAAAGTACCGCATTTTCGTTTTTCGCTTTTTACCAAGATTACGACGGCAACATTCGGAGTTCTATTGCTCGTAGGTACATTAACTATTTGGTTGCTAGAATCATTTAATTCATTTAAAGGAATGAGCTGGCATCAGCAATTTTTCACGGCGTTATTCCATTCAGTTTCAGCACGATCTGCAGGTCTTGTGACGTATGACGTGACGCAATTTAGTGAAGCGACAGATATTTTTGTCAGTGCGCTCATGTTCATTGGTGCTTCACCCAGTTCAGTTGGTGGCGGAATTCGCACGACGACGTTTGCTATTGCACTATTATTTCTCATAAACTTTGCAAGAGGAAATGATGTTATACACATTTTCAAACGCCAGATTAAGCTGATTGACGTATTTCGATCGTATGCAGTCATTCTCGTAGCGTGTTTTATGGTGTTGGCTGCATTATTGTTGTTGTTAGTTACGGAGCCTGGGATACCTGTTATTCCATTATTATTTGAAATTACTTCAGCCTTCGGAACATGTGGTATGTCACTCGGCATTACAAGTGAATTATCAGTGTTTGGGAAGCTAATCATTATGGTACTCATGTTCATCGGTCGAGTAGGATTAATATCTTTCATCTATACGATAGGTGGCAAGTCGAATAAAACACCTTATCATTATCCAAAAGAGCGTGTCATTATCGGCTAAAATGAATTGGAAAAGAGATGTCTCGGAAATCATAACGAGGTATCTCTTTTTGTTTAGATTAACGTTTGGGTGAAAATTTCAAGAGCAAGAGCAAGAGCAAGAGCAAGAGCAAGAGCAAGAGCTGGGGAAATGTAAGTGAATTTGTGAGTGCGTGGGATGGAAGCTCCAGTAGGCGGACGCTTCCATCCTACTTTGCTAGTGCGAGTATTTAGATCACTCATTGCCTATGGTGTGTGAAGTGTTATTGTGTTTTAACGTATTTAAGTTCAAGTACTGAAGTTTAAAATCGATTACAACACGTACTTTAATGCACAACAAAAAGTATCAACCACCAAAATCCCAACCCCAACATCCTGCTAACCAGACCATTCACTGCTATACCTCACAAAGCAAAAGAGCTATCACAAGAGGTCATATCAATTATGACCTTTTGGACAGCTCTTTTTTATTAATACACTGTTTCTAGTACTTGTTCAGATAGATGGTAATGCTGTGCCTCTTCACCTGGTGTGTATTGGATAATTAGATAACCAAGATCCTTTATGACAGATAGATCCTCTTTCAATTTGGCAACGGTCCTTGTGACGAAGACCTGCTTGCGAATTGTTCGCTCAGTATAACCGGTTGACTCAAATGATTTACCAAGCAAATGAGGAGAACGTACAAGAATTTGATAGATAGTCTTTAACTCATCTTCGGGTAGAGTAGTATTCCACCATATCTTCCTTGGTAAGAACTTTTGATGAAGTAAATAATCCATTTTTAGTAGACTGACTACTATAGAAGTATCCACTTTCATTATTTCAATCAGAAAGCGTTCTAGACGAGTGAATAAGTCTTCGAACTGATGACCGATTCGTGACCAGCCTTGCTTCTCCCAAAATGCGCCGAATAATTGGAAAAAGTCGAATGGTGTATCTACCAATTCCGTGACAATATACTCCATAGAGTGTATGAATCGACCCGAATTCCAATATTTCTCGAGAATGTCTTCTGTTTGTTTGATTTTTAGCATATCATCAAAGGACAGGACATTATTTGATACAATTTCATAAGGAGCGGTGTCGATGTAACGATAACCATATTGTTCTGCTTGGATCCGTAAACCAGTTCCGCGCAGAAGTTTCAAAAATCCTAACTGTAATTCTTCAGGTCGTAAAGCAAACACTTCATTAAATGTGTCGCGGAAAGATGCGTAATCTTCTTCGGGTAGTCCGGCAATTAAGTCAAGATGCTGATCAATTTTTCCACCTTCTTTAACCATCGTTACCGTACGAGATAATTTAGTGAAGTTTTGTCTTCTCTTAACTAGTTCATTTGTTAGGTCATTAGTAGATTGAACCCCGATTTCAAATCGGAACAGGCCTTTAGGCGCGGTGTCGTTTAAAAACTGAATCACTTCTGGTCGCATGATATCGCCTGTAATTTCAAATTGAAATACGGTTCCAGGAAGATGTTCATCTATTAGAAATTGGAACATTTCCATTGCATAACTTCTACTAATATTGAATGTACGATCGACAAATTTAATCGTTTTAGCGCCATGCTGCATTAAATAGCGGATGTCTTCTTTTATGGCTTCTCGATTGAAGTATCTGACACCCACTTCAATTGAGGAAAGGCAGAATTGGCAAGAAAAAGGGCAGCCGCGGCTTGTTTCGATATACATTACACGATTTGAAAGATGCGGAACATCCTCTGGAAAACGAAAAGGAGAGGGGAGTTCACGAAGATCCAATTTAGGACCTGGAGCAGTAATCTTTAATTTTCCTTCTTCGCGATATGCAATGCCTTGTACAGAAGAGAGTACAGTTTGTCCATCTACTGCTTGAAGTATATCTTTAAATGTCTTTTCGCCTTCGCCTATCGCAATAATATCGATTTCGGGTACTCTTTTTAACCACTGATCATAGTCATACGTCACTTCAGGTCCACCACAGACTATAATGGTTTTAGGACTTGTCAGTTTCAGCAGACGAATTACTTTTATTGTTTCTTCTATATTCCAAATATATACGCTAAAACCAACGACGTCTGGCGAATGTTGATATAGCTCTGAGACGATGGATAGTGTAGGATCATGAATAGTGAATTCAGCTAGTTCGCAATGGAATTCTGGTGCTGCATAAGCCTTTAGATAGCGAATAGCAATATTCGTGTGTATATATTTAGCATTTAATGTAGATAGAACGATGTTCATGATAAAACTCCTAATCTTAAAATAATGTGAGGATATAAAAAACATAAAAAAGACTATAGGCCTATGTGAACGAGTACGTCAATATGGCATAATAAGAATCAATCAGGATTTATTTCCAAATTTGAAAATACGTTACAGATTCATGATAAAAAGTTGCAATTAAGTTGAGGGGGTACTGCTATAGTGTTAAACACACTAGATATCAATCGTTATCTAGAAAGTTCACTTTTTAAAATCGTCTTAGACGAAGACGGCGATATACTTGATATGACAGAAGCTGTTAAATTACTAATGCCTAAAGACTTTATACCACATCATATATCTGAAATATTTGATCTTAGTTTATTGCAACAAATAGAGAAACGCTTACTTCTTTCTAAAACAGAAACGATAGCGGATCAAAATGTATTGACTGGTTTCCTAGACGTGCCGAATAAAAATCCAGAACCTTGTTATATTATATACCAGCAATATAGGGGTAGGGCGATTTTAACAATAAAAATTGGCGAACAAAATCATAAATTACATCAACTATATGAAAGCGCCTATGTCACAGCGACTATGCCAATGGCGCTTGTGAATGAATCCGGTTATATTATTTCGACGAATGATTTATTTTCGGAAATATTCCCAGACCAAATTTCTAAAGAACTATTACATTTACAAGATCTTTTTAATTTGATGGTTCCAACTTCCGCATTTGCTTTTGAAGAATATATTTTAAAAGCACTAACACAAGAAACCTCGACAGTGAAAATGTCATACACATCTAAGGGAATGCAAAGTTACCAAGATGTTAGCTTAAAATTAGATTGTAAAACACAAATGTTCATTTTACGAATTGAAGATATTACCGAGCGTGAACGCTTGTTTGATCAACTGGCTCACTCCGACCAATTATCCACGACTGGCGAAATTGCTGCAAGTATTGCGCATGAAGTACGCAATCCGATGACGACATTACAAGGGTTTCTCCAACTACTGGAACATGAAGTAACGGGTAATGCCAAAATGTATGTTTCAGTCATTCAAGATGAGGTCAAGCGTATGAATGATATATTAAATGAGATGTTAGCCATGTCAAAACCGGCTGTTGATGAAATCACGATATTCTCTTTATCTGTTTTAGTAGAGGATGTGCTACTATTGCTTCGTCCTAAAGCATTATTGGATCAAATTAATATAGTAAATGAAATCAGTGCTAAAGAGCCGGTGCTTATTCAAGCAAACCCCAATCGTATTAAACAAGTGTTTATTAATCTTTTGAAAAATGCAATGGAAGCAATGAGTGCAAAAGGTACATTGTCTATTTTGATAAGCGAGACTGATCAGGAAAGCGTAGATATCTTTATATCTGATACAGGGGTTGGAATGAAAGAAGAAATGCTGGAAACTATTTTCTTACCATTTATTACGGATAAACCAGGAGGAACAGGTTTAGGACTTCCGTTTGTTAAAAAAACTGTTCAAGAGCATGGTGGCTCTATTTCAGTTACTAGTGAGATTGGCGAAGGTACAGTTTTCCATTTATCGTTTCCTAGAGTTTCGGTATCATTATAAAAATAATTATAAGACCATATTGAAAAAGGCCAAATCCAGAGGATCGGCCTTTTTCAATATGCAATATTACTTGATTGTTGCTGCCATATCTTTGAAGTCTTTTAGATGTTCATTATCTTCTTTAGCATAAATGGTTACACGAATTAATTTGTCTTCACGTTCGATGACATAGCCTGTAAAATGACCTTCGGGAGAATCTACTTCTGCACCTTTAACCGATTTGATATCGTCAGCTTGTGGAAGATCTGCTTCATCTGTGAGCTCAACCGGAGTTTCACCGTCACTGGATGCTTTCAATAATTCTAGAGTATTTTCATAGAGTTCATCAAACGTATAAGACTCTTCATCTTTAGGCATAGTTTCGATACGCATGAACATTTCGCTATCTTCTTCTAGAATCAGACTGTCTCTGCCTGGTTCTTCACTTGTAAGTTTATATCCAGGGAACACCATCATGGAGTAATCCTGTTCATCGCTTGCTGTTTCCACAGCGTCTTTCATAGCATCCACGCTTGTTTTTTCGTCGCTGTCTGTTTCAATTTCAGCTTCATTTTCGGTAGAAGTGTCTTCTCCTGCATCTGTTTCGGGAGCAGCAGGTTCTTCTATAGCATTACCTGTTGTTTCTTTTTCAGGGTCTACATCAGAAGTTCCGCACGCAGCCAGCATAATAGAGGCTGTCAGTGAAGTGAAAATAATACGCCATTTGTTGTTCATATGTAACCACTCCTTCATATACTATTCTATTCTATTCTATTAGACGGACTACAGCGAGGAAGGTTTCATTCTTGTAAACTATTATTCAAGATGGTATAACGTTTATGATTGATTACTGTTTTTTCCTGCATTACCAATGCATCAAAACTCTCCATATACGCTAAGTTTACAATTACAGAGTTTTCGTTCACCTTTTCAACAATTCCTTGTAAGCCTTCTTTGAATTCAATGATATCACCAATTTCTGCGATCGTCATTCTAGTCATCCTTTCTTCAATCATCAATTAGGTCATACGAAATGATAAAGATGTAAAAATGGGAATTCCTTTCTAGTTTGCCCTATTATCTATGAAACGTAAAGACTTATTTTATAGAAATGAAAGAACATTACATAAACATATTGTCGCTAAATGTCGAGAATATTGCGGTTTAACAATAGTGAGTTGTTGGTATATTAAAGGATAGGGTAATTACAGATGGAAGGTGTGCAAGTAGTGCATAATTGTAAATTAGAAATAGAACGTGTGAGAGAACAATTAATCCAAGTTGCAGAAGAATACGGTATGAACGCCGAAGGCACCATTGAACTTAGTCGTAAATTAGATGTATTAATTAATGAATTCAATGAGAAAAATGAAATAAAACTACCCTGAAATTATTCCTGAATTCAATGTTTAACTCATAATAAAAGTGGGGATAATATAAAAGAACACAGCAACATTCTCATTTCCCCCTTTTGTGGACCAATCTTGTATTGGTCCTCTTTTTTTGTTTGCCCAATTGTAAAAATATTTGAACTTCTGTACGATAGGAATAATCATACATAATGAGGAGTGATAATATGCAAAAAGAAAAAATTTCATTTATTGGAACAGGTGTTATGGGTTCGAGTATTATAAAGCATTTACTTAACGCATCTTATGAGGTTACGGTTTTCACTAGAACGAAAACAAAGGCTGAACCGCTAGTAGCATTAGGAGCGAAATGGGCGGATAACGTTGCGGAAGCTATTGAACAAGCTGACATTATTTTCACCATGATTGGCATGCCATCCGATGTGGAGGAGGTGTATTTATCCGATCAAGGTATATTTGCAAATAGCCGTCCTTCTCAGGTCGTAGTGGATATGACCACTTCAAGCCCTGAGCTGGCTATTGCTATTGCAGGAAAGGCTGCTTCTTTACATATGGAGGCACTAGATGCACCTGTATCTGGTGGGGATATTGGGGCTAAGAATGGAACACTCTCTATCATGTGTGGTGGTCAAAAAGAATTATTTGAAAAGTTATTACCGATTTTATCTGTTTTCGGTAAACAAATTGTCTATCAAGGACAAGCGGGAGCTGGACAACACGCTAAAATGTGCAACCAAATTACTGTCGCTGGAAATATGATTGGGGCATGTGAAGCGATTGCTTATGCTATGGAGTCGGGACTTGATCCGGATACTATGTTACAATCCGTCACTTCGGGTGCAGCAAATTCCTTTAGTTTATCTGATCTCGGGCCCCGAATTATTAACCAAAATTATGAACCAGGTTTTTATGTAAAACATTTTGTGAAGGATCTAAATATAGCCTTACAAGAAACAGAAAGACTGAATCTACAATTGCCAGGATTACAACTTGCTCGTGATATGTATGCTGACTTACTAGCTAAGGGCTATGGAGACAAAGGAACACAAGTCCTGATTAAAAAATATATAAAGTAAAAACTACGTAAATCCTAAAGACTCTTTATGTATGTCGTGTAAAGAAACCATAATAATAAACCCGTTATACAATAAATAATAATTTATCGCTAATGATCTGTTGAGTGTTAAATACACATACTTTCTCACTTATTGCACATGCTCTTTACTATAGTATGTACGAAAAGGAGGGAGTTATGATGTGGGATATTTGGTTATGGCCTATGGTGTTTGTATCAGCCGTTATGTTGGGGATCGGGTTAGCTGGAGTACGGAAAACGAGTCGTTCATTTCAGTTAAATGAAAAAAATCGTATCCCGGATGTTGCAGCGGAGCATCCATATGCTATGAACCCATTACTATGGATTATCGTGGTCGCATCAGTTTTTATCTTTATCATCATCTTTTATTATTGGGCCTCTTTCTTATAAAGAAAGAGGTTTTTTGTTTTGTGAATCCGCTTTCTTTTAAGGTGAGAAATGGCTTTTTGTGGTATGATGGAAAAGAAGCAGTGAACGGACTTTTAGGTAAATGTATTTAGATGAAGAACAGAAGGAGCGATCACCTATGGTTTCCATAAACAATAAAGATTTTCTTACTGCGCCTATCATAGATCGAATTATTTCTTCGGAAAAAGTTGCCCACGTGCAAATAGGAAATAACGCAGAGCATGCACTACTTGTTTTGACCAAGACTGGCTATTCTGCAATCCCTGTACTGGATAATCAGTATCATTTAAAAGGCCTTCTTGGAATTGGGATGATTACGGATTCTATATTAGGTATGGAGCGTATTGAATATGAGAGATTAGAAGATATCAAAGTAGATGAAATTATGGATACAAATCTGCCAACGATCCGTGTAAATGACCGTTTTCAACGCGCAGTAGATCTATTGATTAATCATCCGTTTTTATGTGTCACTGAAGAAGATGGAACATTTGCGGGCATAATTACAAGACGTGTAATTATGAAAGAATTTAAAAAATATATTTACAACGTATAACGTATACTGAAGTGGGGTAAATAAAGCACTGAAATAGTGATCATAGTAATATGTTAAAGGGCTCCGATAAAGGAGTCTTTTTCTAATAGAAGGAGTTGAAATAGCTGTGCGTAAAGAAACAAATCGGCCCTTTGTGCTTGCTGCTGTTATGCTCGCTATGTTTGTAGGGGCAGTGGAAGCGACAATTGTCACCACTGCAATGCCGACAATAGCTTCTGAATTAGGTGGATTTTCACGATATAGTTGGATATTCTCGTCTTATTTATTAATGAGCACCGTGACGGTTTTAATTTACGGAAAATTAGCAGATTTATTTGGTCGAAAGCCGATTTTTTTTATGGGCTTGACGATTTTTTTAATCGGTTCCGTACTTTGTGGGTTTGCTGTCTCTATGGAGCAATTAATATTCTATCGTCTCATACAAGGTTTAGGGGCGGGAGCTGTCATGCCAATTGCGACTACGATCATTGGGGATATTTATTCCACGGAAGAACGTGCGAAAATACAGGGCTATTTATCGAGTGTCTGGGGCATTTCTGCAGTTTCAGGTCCTGTAATTGGTGGATTGATTGTACAGTACGTTAGCTGGCAATACATATTTTGGGTGAACGTGCCACTTGGACTCCTTTCAATGGCTGTTATTTACTTCTTTTTACATGAACCAAAAGAAACGCAGAAAGCTTCTGTCGATTACAAAGGTGCTTTTTTCCTGACATCTGCATTGGCAACCATTTTAATCTGGCTAGTAGAAGGAGGCCGAGGATTCGGTCGACTTTCTGCTATCGGAATAGCATTGATCATTCTTTCAGGCATTTCATTTTGGTTATTTTTCAGACAAGAAAAGCTGGCAAAAGATCCACTAATCTCTTTTAGCATTTGGAAAAATCCCGTTATCTTATATGCGAATCTTGTTTCGTTGACTACTGGTGTTATTTTAATAGGGGTTTCTTCTTATTTACCTACTTATGTATCCGGAGTTATGGAGCAACCAGCAATCATCGCAGGTTTCACTTTAACTGCTATGTCCATTGGCTGGCCTTTAGCATCCTCCATGGCAGGGCATTTACTCATACGCTTCGGCCCATTTCTCGTATCGTTTGCCGGTGGTGTGTCCCTAGTGATTGGCACGACGATGTTTGTCTTTATGAACGCAACTCTAGGACCCGTATGGGCAGGTTGTTCAAGCTTCTTCATCGGTGTAGGAATGGGGTTAACCAATACATCCTTCATTGTTACGATTCAAGGAGCTGTGCCGCGCGTACAAAGAGGCTCAGCTACTGCAGCGAATATGTTTATGAAGAATTTTGGCAATACGATTGGTGCTTCAGTGTTTGGTGCCATATTGAACGGTACACTCATTACCTATTTTGCGAAAGAAAAATTGCCCTACACGATTGATGACGTGAATACATTGTTAACCAAAGACGGTCGTTCGATGCTAAACCCGCAAGAGCTAGTCAGTTTACAAAATGGTTTAGACAGTTCCTTACACTGGGTGTACATAGCGATTGTCGTATTTGCAGTCATCAGTTTATTATTAATATTACGAATTCCACGAGGGAAGGTGCAGGACCATGTCAACAATTGAACTGGATATAATTAAAGCGTTGGCTGAAGAGGGGAATATGCGTAAAGCATCAGAGCGCCTTCATTTGTCGCAACCTGCTTTGTCACAACGCCTTCAGACGATTGAAAAAGAATGGGGCATGCAGTTGTTCATCCGTTCACAAAAAGGTCTTGAACCAACGCCTGCAGGTGAACACGTGATCAGCTATGCGAAAGAATCTTTGGCTAAGAAAGACGAGACGATGGAATTGATCGCCTCACTTGAAGATAAAGTACACGGAACACTGAAGATTGCTTGTGCCTCTATTATTGGTCAGACTTGGTTGCCACAAGTATTGAAAGACTATGTAGCACTATATCCTGATGCCAAGATTTCCTTAATGACGGGATGGAGCTCGGAAATCTCCAAAGCTTTGTACGAAGGGGAAGCACATATTGGTATAGTTAGAGGGCAAACAGATTGGAAAAGTAATCGAGTCTATTTATTCCGTGATCAGCTGTATCTAGTAGATTCCGAAATCTCAACAATTGATGAATTAAAAGATACGAACCGTCACTTTATTCAGTATAAAAGTGATTCAAACTATTACATGGAAATTCAGCGCTGGTGGAATAAGCACTTCAATCAAAATCCAAGCCGGCAGATTGTAGTGGATCAGATTGAAATGTGTAAGCAACTCGCGTTAAAAGGTATCGGTTATGCCATACTGCCTTCCATCACATTGTCAGGTGACGAGAAAGTCAATCTGATTCCGCTACTCAATAGCGAAGAAGAGTTTGAGTTGACACGTGATACCTGGTTGATCGGATATGGTTCGACATTCGAATTGAAGCAAGTGAAGGCATTTGTAGAGATCGTACAGGAGTATGCGGAGTTATTAAGAAAAGATCAATAAAAAAAGCTTCCATTCATCGTGGAAGTTCTTCAAATAAAGACAAACTCTAGTAGTAATAGAGTTTGTCTTTATTAATTTACTCTTATTAAAGATTTATAATTAGTGAATGTCTACCAATGACTGCTGTGCCACTACTATTTATGGTGTTCTCGCAGACTCTATAAGTGATTTGTTGTTCCTTGCCCAGTAGAAAGCAAGAATAAAGCAAAGTAGCAGAATGATCGTGCCAACTATATAGGGTGATTCCCTATTCATATCGAATATATATCCGGCTGTGGCAGGACCAATCATGTTTCCTAGACTCATATAGGCATTCATCATGCCGGCTGCGTAGCCCTGTTCTTTCCCGGCAAGTTTAGAGACTAACGTGTTGACTGCTGGTCGCAATAACGAAGTGGCGGTTGAGAAGATTGTTGCCACCAAAAGAATAGTGAAGAATGTATTGACGAATAAAATACCTAACATCGCGAAAGCCGCTAGCACTAAATTAATGAGAATGACACGCATTTCACCGAAACGTTTAAACAAACGATCGATAACAAACGTCTGGATGATGACGCCGACAAATCCGCCAACCGTAATGATGATTGCGATTTGAGAAGGTGAGTAATTGTATTTTTGATCTACATATAACGAGATCGTTGATTGGAAATTAGCTAATCCAAATGAAAATACAAACATGACAACTAGCATAATAAAATAGGATGTTTGTGTAGATCTACGCATTTGCTGGAAGATATTTTCATTCGTTGTGGCTCCTTGCAAGACGGGCTTAGGATTAGGAAGAAGCAATAAGGACACAACCGCTGCTACAATGGATGCCGATGCGGCAAAGTAGAAAGGGAAGTATAAGCTGATTTTTGATAAAAAACCACCGATGCCAGGACCTATCATAAAGCCTAACGACATCGAAGCGCCAAGTAATCCCATACCGCGACCACGATTTTTAGGAGATGTTATATCTGCCACAAATGCCATGGTAGGTGGAACAATAAAGGCGGCACCGAAACCGGAAAAGAATCGTGAGAGATAGAGCATCCATAGTTCAGTTGATAAACTGAAAGCTAATTGAGAAAGTCCGTAAACAACCAGTCCGAAAATAATAATGCTTTTTCTGCCGTATTTATCGGAAAGATTTCCTGAAATAGGAGAGAAAATAAATTGTGCAAAAGAAAACATGGCGATCAATAGTCCGAGTGCACGTCCTGCAACTCCAAAAGTACCTAAGAATTCAGGCATAATAGGGATGATCAAGCCTACACCAGCCATGGCGATGAACATATTGAACATGAGAATATACATTGCGATATTTATAGGTGTTTTGTTCATTCGGTAGCTCGCTTTCCAAAACTTTTTACTAATCTTATCACAAATAAATCTGCAATGTTTGTATGAGGGTTGCTATAGCGTCTTATGAGGAAAATAGATGTGAAAAAACGACCCCTTTTAGTAGGAGTCGTTGATAAAATTAATCTTCTTTTTTCATTTCATCTAGTACACGATTCACTCGTTTTTCAAGCATTTTCATACCGCTGCCGCCCGCTTGGAAGTGGCGTAACTGACCATCTTTATCAAAGACATAGTACGCAGGGACATATTGGTTTTCAAATGCATCATTTAACTTCAATTCGCTATCAACGAAGATCGGTTGTGTAATATCATGCTCAGCTGCTACGTTCTTGATTTGTTCAAGATCGACATCATCTTCTGAACGAGGCATGTGTACAGCCACAACATTCAGTTCATCTTTGTACTTATCCCTGAAGTTGTTTACATCCGGCATCGCTTCTTTGCACATATGACAACTTACGGACCAAAAGTGTATAAGTGTCGGTTTTTCTCCAACGAGTTCCGATTTAGAAGTTTCACCATTCAACCAAGTAGTAGCACCTTGAAATTCAGGCATTTGTTCACGTAATTTCATCAAGAATTCCTCCTAGCTAAGTGGGTATATATATTATGTGATAAAAAAATCCCCACGATTAGTGTAACGCGTGGGGATGGTTGTCCAAAAATTAAAGAGTTTCTTGACCTGGACGCCAGTTCGCTGGGCAAAGACCGCCAGTTTGTAGTGCTTGTAGTACACGAAGAGTTTCGTCCACGTCACGACCGATATTGTTATGGAATACTGTCTGGTACTGAAGTTCGCCTTCAGGATTGATGATGTAAAGGCCGCGCAATGCAATTCCTTCTTCTTCGATCAATACACCGTATTCGCGTGAAACGGAATGGTTAGTGTCTGCTGCTAGTGGGTATTTTAGTTGTTCAAGACCATTGTCTTTACGATCAGTGTTAATCCAAGCAAGGTGAGTGTGGATAGTATCAGTAGAAACACCGATTACTTCTGCATCCAAGTCTTCGAACTCATCGTAACGATCCGACATTGCAGTGATTTCTGTTGGACATACAAAAGTGAAGTCCATTGGATAGAAGAAAAGAACTGTCCATTTGTCGTTTTTCATGTTTTCTTGTAAACTAACTTTACCAAAAGATTTGTCAGCTAGTACTGCCTCCATTGTAAAATCTGGAGCTTGTTTACCTACCATACGTTCGGCCATTATATAAAACCTCCAATTAGTCTTTTGTACAACGACATGACTGTGTTGCACAATTCTTACCTAGAATAACAAAGTTCCGAGTTGAATTCAATTAGAATGACTCGAAGGTAATAATAGTTATTATAAAGAACACTTAACCTAATATATATATTTAGGATCTGAGTATCTGATTACTCAAAGTCTTGTTTACAGTCAGAAGGTTTTACTGGGCGTGTTTGGCATGTTTTACAATTCGGATCGCAAATCATTTCTCGCCATTCATCGCAATCTTTACAGTAACGCGCGTCAAATTCATCGCTATAATGTAATGGTTCCATGCAATCTACGCAATGAGAAGCCATCTCTTTCCATGTTCGGATTTTCTTATTGTTTACTAGAAAAATTCCTTCTAGATGATTTTCTTTTGTTGCGGGCTCGACTTTTCGATTCCGCTTGGCATCAGAGTCCAGATAAAAAAATAAATGGTCTTCCAACTGAATCCCTCCTCAATATATGGTTTCATTCTACTATGTCATCTGCGAAAAAACAATTTTCATGACTATTTTCCTGTAGGCTGTTTTCGTATTCGACATTTAATATATGGTTGATTTCACTATCAATTTGTGTATAATAAGTAAGTTTACAACTATTGATATAGCACAAGAAATAATACGTTATGCAAGGAGGAAACCTATTGACTACTGAACCGATTATTCGTTTTGAGAATGTTACAAAACGCTACAATGAATCTACAACTGTCCTTGATCGTGTTTCATTTGAAATGGAACGCGGTAAGTTTTATACATTACTTGGACCTTCAGGATGTGGGAAAACGACTATTTTACGTTTGATCGCTGGTTTTACGGAGGCGACAGATGGATCGATCTTCTTTAATGGAAAGAAGATCAATTCGGTACCCGCAAATGAACGTCAAGTGAACACGGTATTTCAAGACTATGCATTATTTCCTCATTTAAATGTGTATGAAAATGTTGCATTCGGTTTACGCATAAGAAAAGTGAAAAAGAATGAAGTGGACCGCCGAGTAAAAGAAGCGTTGAAGTTCGTCAATCTGGAAGGGTACGAATCCCGTGAAATTACTGAAATGTCGGGTGGACAGCGTCAGCGCGTTGCGATTGCCAGGGCGATTATTAATGATCCAGAAGTGATTTTACTAGACGAACCATTGTCCGCACTTGATTTAAAACTGCGTTCTGAAATGCAATATGAACTGAGGGAGCTCCAGCAGCGTCTTGGTAAAACATTTGTTTTTGTTACACATGATCAAGAAGAAGCACTTGCGATGTCAGATGAAATTTTCGTCATGAATAATGGAGAGATTCAACAGTCGGGGACGCCGATTGATATTTACGATGAGCCGATTAACCGTTTCGTGGCAGACTTTATTGGAGAGTCCAATATAGTTTCAGGAAGAATTATTGAAGATTATTTAGTGGAATTCACAGGCAAACAATTTCCATGTGTAGATGGCGGATTCTATCCTAATGAAAAAGTGGATATCGTCATTCGTCCTGAAGATTTGGAAATGACAACTGTTGAAAAAGGAAGGTTAAGCGTCACTGTAGATACGCAATTATTCCGGGGAGTGCATTATGAACTTTCCACGTATGACTCTGATGGTAATGAGTGGCTAGTTCATTCAACAAAACCAGCAGACGTAGGGACATTAATCGGTTTGGATTTTGAACCGGCAGACATTCATGTAATGCGTCTAAATGAATCGGAAGCCGACTTTGATGCACGTCTGGAATCGTTTGGAGTGGCGGAAGATGAGGAGTAAAAACCCGTTACGTTTTATATATGCCACACCGTATGCAGCCTGGTTATTATTATTTGTGCTGGCACCGATTGCTGTCATCGTGTATTATTCGTTCTTCGATTTATCGGGCCATTTAACGCTGGCTAACTACCGCAATTTCTTTACGTCGATTTATTTCAAATTAACACTGAGCTCATTTTGGTATGCTTTTCTCATAACCTTTTTTGCTTTATTAATATCATATCCAACAGCCTACTTCTTAACAAAAACGAAGCATAAGCAGTTATGGTTGTTACTCATTATCATACCATCGTGGATTAATCTATTGTTAAAGACGTATGCATTTATTGGATTGATGGGTATTTATGGCCCGATAAATGGCTTTTTAGAAGCTGTTGGTATAGGCAACCAGCAAATACTATTTACCGATTTTAGTTTCGTGTTTGTCTCTGTGTATATATTTATTCCATTTATGATCTTGCCGATCTTTAACTCCTTGGATAAAATCAATCCTACTTTACTCGATGCCTCGAAAGATTTAGGAGCGAATGCATGGGTGACATTTAAACGAGTGATTTGGCCGATGACTACTGATGGTGTGAAATCAGGTATACAAGTCGTGTTTATTCCGGCACTATCCTTATTTATGGTTACCCGTTTAATTGCAGGTAATAAAGTAATGACACTGGGTACCGCGATCGAGCAACAATTCCTCGTTACACAAAACTGGGGAATGGGTTCTACGATAGCTGTGTTTCTAATTATCTTCATGTTCTTAATTATGATACTGACATCTGGTAAAAAAGGGGGCATCATTAAATGAAGAAACTGGGGATCTTGCCGAGAACTTATTTGGCAGCAGTCTTTGTGATTTTATATGCTCCTATTTTTTATCTCATATATTACTCCTTCAATTCAGGAGGCGGGATGTCGCATTTTGAATCCTTCACATTGGAACATTATCAAGCGGTATTTCAAGATACCCGACTGTTAATTATTGTCTTGAATACGGTGATTATTGCATTATTATCCGCACTACTATCTACTACAATTGGCGTAATTGGTGCGCTTGCCATTTATTTTATGAAAAACAAATCTGCACGCCAGACGGTATTGTCACTGAATAATATATTGATTGTTAGTCCGGATGTCATTATCGGTGCATCATTCTTAATCTTGTTCACACTGATCGGTGTGAAGTTGGGCTTTGCTTCGGTACTCATTTCTCATATCGCTTTTAGTATACCGATCGTCGTCATCATGGTGCTGCCGAAGTTGTTAGAAATGAGTACTACATTAATAGATGCCGCACTGGACTTGGGTGCTTCACGTAAAGATGTCCTGACGCGTGTCATTTTACCTTATATTAAACCGGGTATTTTCGCAGGTTTCTTTCTTGCATTGACCTATTCATTGGATGACTTTGCCGTGACTTTTTTCGTGACAGGAAATGGGTTCTCTACATTATCCGTAGAAATTTACTCTATGGCCCGCACAGGAATCACTTTGACAATCAATGCATTATCAGGATTGATATTCTTAATTACAATGGTCCTAGTGCTTGGTTATTATATAATCGGAAATAAAGCAAAATCACCTCAGGGGGTGAAGAAATGAGAGCGTTAATTAGCAGTGCGTTTGTAATTATACTCGTTTCGGGTCTCCTGTTGTTCACTAATTATCAGCTCGAGCATAAGACGGGGCGCGTAGGAAAAGATACGATTACGGTATATAACTGGGGCGAATATATAGACCCGGATCTTCTAAAACAATTTGAAGAAGAAGAAGGCATCAAAGTGATTTATGAAACATTTGATTCGAATGAAGGCATGATGGGGAAAATCGAACAAGGGGGAACTGCTTACGATGTGACAGTCCCGTCTGAATATGCGGTACAGATGATGGAAGAGAAGGATCTCTTACTGCCACTAGATTTCTCAAAAATTCCGAACGTTACACATATCGACCCATACTTCATGAATTTGCCGTTTGATCCAGACAATAAATATTCGATTCCTTACTTCTGGGGAACTGTTGGGATTGCATATAATGCATCCTTATTAGAAGGTCAGACGTTTGAGAGCTGGGAAAGTTTATGGGATGCTTCATTGCGGCAGAAGCTTATTTTAGTAGATAGTGCGCGTGAAGTAATCGGAGTATCATTGAATTCACTAGGTTACTCATTGAATTCTACTAGTTTGCAGGAACTAAAAGAGGCGACAGACAAGCTAGAAACGATGGGTCCGAACGTTAAAGCAGTTATAGGTGATGAAGTCACGCAACTAATGATTAATAATGAAGCGTCCGTAGCGCTCACATGGTCTGGCCAAGCAGCGGATATGATATCTGAGAACGACGATATCAATTATATTGTGCCGGAAGAAGGTTCGAATTTATGGTTTGATAATATTGTCATCCCAAGAACATCTACGAATGTCGAAGGAGCCTATAAATTTATTAATTTCATGTTGGATCCTAAAGTGGCAGCACAAAACGCGGAATATGTGGGTTATTCCACACCGAATACTGCAGCACTGCCATTTATGGATGAAGAAATTACAGAGGATGAACGATTTTATCCTGATGAAAAGGCGAGAGAGAACTTCGAAGTGTATGAAAATTTAGGATTAGAAACACTTGGAGTGTATAATGAGTTATTCCTGAAATTTAAAATGGGATTGCGATAAGACATGTAACTATTCGCAATAGCGAGGAGTAATGAGATGAAAAAGGAATTTGTAGTAATTGGCTTAGGTCGTTTTGGCGGTAGTATCGTTAAGGAACTGATTGAACTGGAAGCAGACGTTATGGCGATTGATAAGTCGCAAGAACGCGTGGAGGAATTTGCGAATATTGCTACACAGGCTGTAGCTGTCGATACGACCGATGAAGCAGCATTACGTTCACTAGGTATACGGAATTTCGAACATGTGGTTATCGCAATCGGAGAAAACATTCAAGCGAGTATCTTGACTACGTTGATATTGAAGGAAATTGGTGTGCAGCGTATTACAGTGAAAGCGCAAAATGACTATCATGAAAAAGTGTTGCGAAAGATCGGAGCGGATCAAGTCGTTCACCCTGAGCGGGATATGGGGAAGCGAATTGCAAATAATTTGGTTTCGAATAATATTCTGGATTATCTAGAATTATCCGATGAATACTCCATCGTGGAGATTCAAGCGAATAATCACATCGCAGGCTCTTCGCTGATCGATTTGGACATTCGTGCCAAGTACGGTGTGAATATTGTAGCGATCAAGCGTGGAACGCATATACTAGTCTCTCCACAGGCGATTGAACAGATAGAGGTTAATGACGTGTTGATTGTAATTGGTTCAGATTTGGATATTCATCGATTTGAACGGAAGGCATTGCATTAAACGTGCGGAGTGGGAGAGAGCTGTAGTATCGATATAGACCACTTAAATTATGTTGGATCATAAAAAACAAAAAACTGAAGGCGTGCTCCTAGTTTATAGGAGTTGCCTTCAGTCTGGAGCAAGTGCTAAACTGCACTTGCTTTTTTTTATGCGTTTTTTAGAGTTCCATGATGACGGGAAGGATCATCGGTTTACGCTTCGTTTTCTCATATAAATATGGAACGAGTGTATCGATGATGTCGCCCTTCAAGTTGTTGATGGAATCAGGTTTGGCAGCTAGTTTGCGCTGTAATGTTTTGGAAAGCATATATTGTGCTTCGTTGATCATGGCACCTGATTCACGCATATAGACAAATCCTCGTGAGATAAGATCAGGACCGGATACTAAGCGGTTCTTTTTCGTGTCGATTGTTGCGACAACGATGACCAGACCATCTTCTGAAAGAATTCGTCTGTCGCGTAGTACGACGTTGCCAATATCACCGATGCCGCTTCCGTCGATGTAAACATCGCCCGAAGGTACACGTCCAGCAAGTCTAGCTGTCGAGTCAGTAAGTGCGAGTACGTCACCGTTACCCATGATGAAAATATTGTCAGGCTCGACATCGCAGTCTATTGCAAGTTGAGAGTGCATATTCATCATACGGTATTCACCGTGGATTGGCATGAAGTATTTAGGTTTGATTAAACGTAACATAAGCTTTTGCTCTTCTTGTGACCCGTGACCGGATGTGTGGATGTTGTTTAATGGGCCGTGAATAACTTCCGCACCTGCACGGAACAAGGAGTTAATCGCTTTGTTGACGCTAAGTGTATTACCTGGAATGGGTGATGATGAGAAGATAACAGTATCTCCAGGTTGGATTTGAACTTGTCTATGTGTACCGTTTGCGATACGTGATAATGCAGCCATCGGTTCACCTTGGCTACCCGTACACAAAATCATCACTTTATTAGCAGGAAGCCGGTTGAGTGATTGAGCATCCACGAATAAATCTTTCGGAGCATCAATGTAACCGAGTTCGCGGCCGATGGTAATCGCATTATCCATACTACGACCGAAGACGGCTATTTTGCGACCGAAAATCTGTGCTGATTCAATCACCTGTTGCAATCTATGGATATTTGAAGCGAATGTAGCAAAAATAATCCGACCATCTACTGTACGGAAAATATCATTCAGGCTTTCTCCCACTTTACGTTCAGACATTGTGAAGTTAGGTACTTCTGCATTGGTACTGTCTGATAACAAACAAAGTACACCCTCACTGCCGATTTTAGCCATCTTATGCAAGTTAGCAGGTTCACCGACAGGCGTAAAGTCGAACTTAAAGTCTCCAGTATGAACAATATTACCGGATGGAGTTTTAACTACTACGCCGAATGCGTCAGGAATACTGTGCGTAGTTCTGAAGAATGATACTGCAGTTTTACGGAATTTAATAAAATCATCTTCTTCAATTTCATGAATTTCCGTAGTGCGTAACAATCCGTGTTCTTCCAACTTATTGCGAAGTAATCCAATTGCTAGTTTACCGCCATAGACAGGAACATTTACTTTGCGTAATAGATAAGGAATTCCGCCGATATGGTCTTCGTGACCGTGTGTGATGAAAAGACCTTTAATCTTATCGATATTACGTTCAAGGTATGTGTAATCTGGAATTACATAGTCAATGCCTAGCAATTCATCTTCTGGAAATTTGATTCCGGCATCAATAATGATGATTTCATCTTGGAATTGTACACAATACGTATTTTTACCGATTTCACCTAGTCCGCCTAGGGCGAAAACGGCTGTTTCATTGTTTTTAATAGATTTCATTGATTAGACCTGCTCAACGTGAAAGTCTGGGGAGGCTTGTTCATATGTTAAGTGCTCGCCTTCCAGCTTTTGTACGTATTCAATCATCAGATCGCGACCTTTTAATTGATCACGGACTTCTTTTTCTGTTTCAGCTTCTACATACAAGCTGAGTGTGTTCTCGCGGACTGGAACTTCATGTACGTTTAAATGGTAATATACTTTGAAAATCATGTTTAACTCTCCTTTTTACGTTCCTAATAATACATATCATCAATAATAGCATGCAATTTCCCTAAAATAAAGAAAAGCCCACCAATTTAGTTGGCGGGCGTAAAAGTCTAAGCAATTGTCTTTTTACCGAGCAGGCCATTAAGTCGTCTTAGCAGTTTGCGTTTTAGACGTTTATACATGGCATCATCACTCCTTGACAAGACTGTAACAGAAAAACTTTGACCTGTCAAGTTTAAGAGCTTTACTCTCTGTCAAATGCTATGGCGTCGGGGATGTCCTTGAACGGAGCGTTGTTGTCGATATGGTCATAGAACATAATACCGTTCAGATGATCCAATTCATGTTGGAAAGCAATTGCGGGCAATCCTTTCAAGCGTTTCTTGATTACGTTACCTTCCTTATCAAAAGCTTTCACTGTAATTCTTGCATACCGAGGAACGTACCCAGGAACTTCGCGATCTACTGATAAACAGCCTTCGCCAGTCTCTATATAGGTCTTTTCAACGGAATGGCTAATGATCTTAGGATTAATCGCTATAAAGTTTTCCAATAGAATCTCGCCGTCGGGAATATGCAGAGCGAAAATTCTTTTGGATACATTCACTTGTGGTGCGGCTAAACCGATACCAGAACGTAAGCCGTATTTTTCACCTAGCTCGTCATTTTGGCTATTGACTACATATTCCAACAGCTCATCGCATAATTGACGGTCTTCATTACTTAAAGGAAAGCGCACCTCTTTGGCTTTTAAACGCAACGTCGGGTGGCCTTCTCGGATAATATCTTTCATTAAAATCATTTCTACTCTTCCTCTCGGATATATTAGGTTTAGTATAATCTACGATAAGCGGATAACAAATGCGCTTAATGGGTATATAATCGTAAAAACCATTTTCCTCTTATACAGTATAAACGAATGAGAAAAATGGTGAAAGAAAAAAGTATATAAAGCGTCTGGAGGGTTATTAATGAAGAAAGTAATTTGTTTATTGTTCGTACTCCTTCTACTGATTGGTTGTTCCAAAGAGTCTGAAGTAACTCAACAACTTACAGATTTCCTTGTTGCTATGAATGAAAAAGAAAAACAAGGGAACAACTTTGGGAGGAAGTTATTTGAGAAAGAGCAGAAAGAACAAATATTGTTCATTGAGACGATTGAATTGACTCAACAGCAATACCAGGAAGTGAAACAGCGAGTGGTTGCGATGAAAAAGTCAGCGCGTGAACGGGCTCTTTTGATAGAAAAAGAGGAAAGTGCTTTACGCGAATCGAAGAAAGCGATAGATCGGATGTCTGAATGGATGGAGCAGGTGGATTTAACTGATCATGTAGGTGAAGTGGTTGAAGCGCTTTATGAACGGTCTGAAGTACATGAAAACTTCATATTGCAGTATAAGAAGCTTATAGACAGTCAGACACAATTGTATACACAGATTGAAGATCAGTCCATCCGTGAACATGAACTGCAAAATCACGTCAGTGAAGTAAATGATTTAATCTCTTCTAGTCAACAGTTACTTACAGAATTCAATGAAGCGACTAGAGAAGTAAACAGATTAGCAACTCGCGCTGTGAAAAGTTTAGAAAAGCAATAAAAAGGAAATGTAAAATAGAGAGTATGACCTGTAATTTGAAATGGCTATGTGAATCCTCATTGGTCACTTTGACGAATATAGATTACCTGGTATTTGTCAATAAAAAACACCTCTGTACCAACACAGAAGTGATATTGTGTTAGTACAGTATATTTTTAGAAAAATGTGAAAAACAATCGAAAGTGTTTAATTACAATGATTGACCAAGCGCTCAGTTTTGCGTATACTAGTAATTATAAGAAGTTGTATCAACTTTATTTGAAAACGATATAATACAGATATGAAGGAGAGATCAAGATATGGTAGCTAAAAAAGGTAATCAGTATGATCCAGTGAAAGCGCTTCAACTGATTGAAAGCCAATTTGATATGGTGCAAATATTGAATGAAGAAGGAAAAATCGTAGATAAGGACTTGGACCCGAAGCTTCCGGACGAAGAATTAGTGGAATTGATGAACCGCATGGTTTACACACGTATTCTTGACCAACGATCCATTTCTTTAAATAGACAAGGACGACTTGGGTTTTATGCTCCGACGGCAGGACAAGAAGCTTCCCAGTTAGCTTCTCAATATGTGTTAGAAAAAGAGGATTTCATTCTCCCAGGATACCGTGACGTTCCTCAGTTATTATTCCATGGTTGGCCGTTGCACATGGCATTTCTATGGTCGAGAGGGCATTATGCAGGCAGTGTTATTCCTGATGGACTCAATATTTTCCCGCCACAAATCATTATTGGTGCACAGTATGTCCAAGCAGCTGGTGTAGGTTTAGGCTTTAAGAAAAAAGGACAAAAATCAGTTGTCATTACGTACACAGGCGATGGCGGAACATCTCAAGGGGATTTCTACGAAGGATTGAACTTTGCGGGAGCTTTTAAAGTACCAGCAATCTTCGTCATTCAGAATAACCAATATGCAATCTCCACACATCGTGATGTACAGACCGCGGCGAAAACACTGGCTCAAAAAGGTGTTGCTGCAGGCGTTCCAAGTGTACTAGTAGATGGAATGGATCCTTTAGCAGTATATGTTGCAACACGTGATGCAAGAGAACGTGCAGTTAATGGAGATGGACCAACACTCATTGAAACAATGTGTTACCGTTATGGGCCTCATACGATGGCTGGTGATGATCCAACACGCTACCGTACATCCGATATTGACGATGAATGGGAAAAACGCGACCCAATCGTTCGTTTCAGAACCTATTTGGAAGCGAAAGGTATTTGGTCTAAAGAGCAAGAAGAAAAAGTAATTGAACGTGCGAAAGAAGAAATTAAAGAAGCAATCAAAAAAGCAGATGGACAGCCTAAACAAAAAGCAACAGACTTCATGAAGATTATGTATAAAGGCGATGTGCCGTTTAACTTACAAGAACAATTGGATGCGTATGCTGGAAAGGAGTCGAAATAACCCATGGCAGAATTAACAATGATTCAAGCGATTACAGATGCGCTTCGTACGGAGCTGAAATCAGATGAAAACGTATTGCTGTTCGGTGAAGACGTAGGCGCGAACGGAGGTGTCTTCCGTGCAACGGAAGGCCTCCATAAAGAATTCGGCGAAGAGCGTGTTTTTGATACGCCGCTAGCTGAATCTGGTATTGGTGGATTAGCAATCGGATTAGCACTTACTGGTTTCCGTCCTATTATGGAAATTCAATTCTTTGGTTTTCTGTTTGAAGTAATGGATTCCGTGAGTGGACAAATTGCAAGAATGAACTTTAGAACAGGTGGACATTTCAATGCACCGATCACAATCCGTGCACCATTTGGTGGAGGAGTAGCAACTCCTGAAATGCACGCGGACAGCTTGGAAGGTCTTGTAGCATCACAACCTGGTTTAACAGTAGTTATTCCGTCGACTCCGTACGATGCAAAAGGATTACTTATCTCTGCAATCAAGAGCGATGATCCCGTGATTTTCTTGGAGCATATGAAACTATATCGTTCATTTAGACAAGAAGTTCCTGAGGAAGAATATTCTATCCCTTTAGGAAAAGCTGATGTGAAGCGTGAAGGTAAAGATTTGACGATTGTCACATACGGTGCAATGGTGCAGGAAAGCCTAAAAGCTGCTGAAGCACTTGAAAAAGAAAATTACTCAGTAGAAGTAATCGATTTACGTACGATTCAGCCTCTTGATATAGAAACGATTATTCAATCAGTCGAAAAAACAAACCGTGCAATCGTAGTACAAGAAGCACAGCGACAAGCAGGAATTGCTGCTAACGTAGTAGCTGAAATTACTGAACGAGCTATTTTGAGCCTTGAAGCTCCCGTACTACGTGTGACAGCACCTGATACGGTATATCCATTTGCAGCAGGCGAAAATACTTGGTTGCCTAATGCGAAAGACATTGCAGCGAAAGCGAAAGAAGTACTAACATTCTAAATACTTATTGGACAAACCAGGAAGGGTGAATTACGTGACTTATGAATTTCGATTACCAGATATAGGTGAAGGTATACACGAAGGGGAAATCGTCAAGTGGTTCGTAAAACCAGGCGATGAAATCCAGGAAGATGATACATTACTAGAAGTGCAAAACGATAAATCCGTAGTAGAAATTCCGTCACCTGTATCAGGTACTGTAGAAGAGATTTATGTTACTGAAGGTACTGTAGCGGTTGTTGGAGATAAATTAGTGCGTTTTGACGCACCGGATCATGGTATTCCAGATCATGAAGATGATGAAGAAAGCGCGGACTCTTCTAACGAAGAAGTGAGTGCAGAAAAATCTCATGAACAAGTAGGGGAAGCGCTTGGAAGCGTAGATTCCAAGAAACCTGAAGAGGCATCTGAAGTACAACCAGCGGCAGAATTGCAAAAAGAACAAACTATCAAGCCGTCTCATGGTAAGGTTGATGAAAATCGCCGAGTCATCGCGATGCCGTCTGTTCGTAAATATGCACGTGAACAAGATGTAACGATAGCACAAGTTGCGGGTAGCGGGAAAAATGGCCGTGTATTAAAAGAAGACATAGATTCATTTAAAGCGGGAGATCAACAACAACCTGTTGAAGAAACGACTGAATCACAGCAAACGACGGAAACATCTTCAAATTCAGAGAAACAAGCTCCTATCTTTGAAGGTGAATTCCCAGAGACTCGTGAGAAATTGTCACCTATGCGAAAAGCAATCTCTAAAGCGATGTCGAATTCTAAACACACCGCTGCACATGTTACGTTGCTAGATGAAGTGGATGTGACTGCACTAGTTGCGCATCGCAAAGAATTCAAAGCAATTGCAGCAGAGAAAGATGTTAAGTTAACGTATCTTCCGTATGTAGTAAAGGCGCTCGTAGCAACATTGCGTGAGTTCCCTCAACTGAATACATCCTTGGACGATGCGACAGAAGAATTAATTCAAAAACATTATTATAATATTGGAATTGCAGCAGATACAGATCGCGGTCTAATGGTACCGGTCGTTAAAAATGCTGATCGTAAGTCCATGTTTGCTATTTCAAATGAAGTGAATGAGCTCGCTGGAAAAGCGCGCGACGGGAAACTTCAAGCAGCAGAAATGAAGGGTGCATCTTGTACGATTACGAATATTGGTTCTGCAGGTGGACAATGGTTTACACCGATTATTAACCACCCTGAAGTAGCTATTTTAGGTATCGGAAGAATTTCTGAAAAACCTGTCGTGAAAAATGGTGAAATTGTAGCAGCACCTATGTTAGCATTGTCTTTAGTATTTGATCACAGAGTGATTGATGGCGTAACGGGACAATTAGCGTTAAACTATCTTAAGGAATTAATAAGTAATCCATCACTTTTATTAATGGAGGCGTAAATCACATGGTAGTAGGAGATTTTCCAATCGAAGTTGACACACTGGTAGTAGGTTCAGGCCCAGGAGGATATGTAGCAGCAATACGCGCAGCTCAACTTGGTCAAAAAGTTACAATCGTTGAAAAAGATACAATCGGCGGTGTTTGTTTAAACGTTGGCTGTATTCCTTCTAAAGCGATGATTTCTGTTGGACATCGTTTTGTAGAAGCTCAGAATGCTGATGCTATGGGAATCACTGCGAAATCTGTCGAACTAGACTTTTCTAAAGCTATGAAGTTTAAAGAAAGCGTTGTTTCCAAGTTAACTGGCGGCGTATCGGGTTTACTTAAAGGAAATAAAGTAGAAACAGTTGCAGGTGAAGCATATTTCGTGGACGCGAACACTGTACGCGTGATGACAGATAATTCTGCTCAAACGTATAAATTCAACAACGTTATTATCGCTACGGGTTCACGCCCAGTTGAAATCCCTTCATTCAAATTTACTGATCGCGTCATCAATTCTACCGGCGCTTTAAATTTGAAAGAATTACCGAAAAAGCTTGTCGTTGTTGGCGGTGGCTATATCGGTACAGAGCTCGGTTCAGCTTATGCTAACCTAGGATCTGAAGTAACCATTCTTGAAGGTGCGGATGATATCCTTGCTGGTTTCGAAAAACAAATGACACAAATCGTTAAAAAAGGCCTAAAGAAAAAAGGCGTTGAAGTAGTTGTCAAAGCATCTGCTAAAGGCGTTGAAGAAACAAAAGACGGCGTCGTAGTCACATACGAAGCTAAAGGTGAAGAAGTGAAAATCGAAGCGGACTACGTTCTAGTAACAGTGGGCCGTCGTCCAAATACGGATGAAATCGGTTTGGAAGGTCTAGGCTTGAACATGACTGACCGTGGTTTAATCGAAGTGGACAAGCAGTGCCGTACGAATGTCCCGAATGTATATGCAATCGGTGATATCGTAGCGGGTCCTCAGCTTGCGCACAAAGCTTCTTATGAGGCGAAAATTGCAGCAGAAGCTATTTCTGGAGAAAAATCTGAAGTAGATTATATGGCTATTCCTGCTGTATGCTTCACAGATCCGGAACTTGCAACTGTAGGCTTAAACGAAAAACAAGCAAAAGATGAAGGGTATGACGTAGTAAGCGGTAAATTCCCGTTTGCAGCAAATGGCCGTGCTCTTTCATTGGATGCTACAGAAGGTTTCGTGAAGCTTGTTGGTCGCAAAGAAGATGGTTTATTATTAGGAGCTCAAATTGTTGGGGAAAATGCTTCTGACATGATTGCAGAACTTGGACTAGCGATTGAAGCAGGTATGACTCTTGAAGATATATCTATGACAATCCATGCTCACCCTACACTAGGCGAGATTTCTATGGAAGCGGCAGAAGTTGCTCTTGGTAAGCCAATTCACATGATGACGAAATAAAACAGCTAGAATTGAACAGCCCATGGGAGTGTTTTTCTCATGGGCTTTTTCACATTTGTTAAAAATGGGGGGATTTTCATGTGGAAAACTAGAGTGACGGAAATTTTTGGAATTGAATATCCGATTGTGCAAGGTGGGCTTGCGTATCTAGCTTATTCAGACCTCGCCGCTGCTGTTTCGGAAGCAGGGGGACTCGGTCAAATCACTGCAATGAGTCTACCTTCACCAGAAGCATTAAAAGAAGAAATCCGCAAAGTTCGCCAAAAGACTGATAAACCTTTCAGTGTAAATTTTGCGATTGGTAATCATGGTAGAACGTATGAAGCAATGGTGGAAGCGGCATTGGAAGAGAAAATCGATATTATATCGGTTACCGGGGGAAATCCTGCGCCGCTTTTTGATATGTTAACAGGCACTGATGTGAAAAAGATGGTATTGGTGGCTGCAAGAAGACAAGCGCAAAAAGCTGAAGAGATTGGTGCGGATGCTGTCATAGCAGTTGGACAAGAAGGTGGAGGACATTTAGGTCGTGATGATATTGGCACGATGGTTTTAATTCCAAGAATTGTAGATTCCGTCAGTATACCGGTCATTGGATCGGGTGGTATTGGTGATGGACGGGGCTGGATGGCAGCCCAAGCACTCGGAGCAGAAGGAATCGAAATGGGTACTCGTTTCATAGCGACAAAAGAATGTGTCGATGCATCACCTGCTTATCTTGCAACCCTTTTGGCGAGCAGTGAACAAGATACAACGATTATCAAACGAACAATCGGTGCACCCGCACGTGCTTTATCGAATGACTGGACTGAGAAAATTTTGAAGTTGGAAGCGGAAGATGCTGGTTACGAAGGGCTGAAAACATTTATTAGTGGAGATGCAAATCGTAAGTTCATCCATGATGGTATACAAGACCAAGGCTTTGGTTGGGGCGGTCAAGTAGCGGGTATGATTGAAGATGTCCCAAGCGTCGCCGAATTGTTTGAACGAATGAAAAATGAAGCAAGTACTATACGAGAAAAATGGAGTGTCAGATAAGGAGAGAAGTAGATGGTAGGTTATCAATATCCGCTACGTGCGGATTGGTCAACAGAAGAAATCGTGAAGGTGATCGACTTTTTCACAAAAGTAGAGCAAGCCTATGAATCGAATATTGAACGAGACGAATTCATGAGATACTATCGAGCTTTCAAAAGTGTAGTACCATCCATGGCTGAAGAAAAAACGCTATGCAAGGAATTCGAGGAAAGCAGTGACTATGTGGCGTTTCGTGTAGTGAAAGCGGCAAAAGAAAGCAAACCTGGCGAATTGCTAAAGGTGAAAAAATAAACAAAGAAAAAGACACCTATCTCAAAAAGGTGTCTTTTATTATGATTTTACATGTAAATACACTAATTTCTTCTGAATGCTAAATTAATTGATCGAGAATGAGAGTATTCGGAGAGAACAAGTATATGCAAATTGACAATTTTTATTTCACTCAAAAGAATGAATAACTACATCATAAACAGGCAATAACTTCGTGAACGTATCTTCTGCGTACTCATAAAATTGCTTTTCGCTCATTTTAGATGCTTCATCTTTTGAAAGATGACGACCAACTAAAAACTCTGCTTTTTTCACAGTTTGCAGACGATCCAGCAACTTTTCGAGTCCTTCTGTCCCTACTTCACTAATGCGCTCGGCTTCAGGCTTCATGTGATCCCCGGAAACAACAAAATCTTTTGGTAACGAAGTCATAACTTCCATTTCTTTTTCTAAACGTTCAGCGATCCCTTTTTTATCGGGATTTTCATAAATAATTGCCAGTACGATGAATAAATGAGTGCCCCATAAGCCAATCTGAAAGTGAGGTAACGCTTTATAACCTCGCTTAGCAGGAGCGAATGCCACCCAGCTATCTCGTGGCGGATTTACAGTTCGTCTTGCGTGTTTTGCGACATGTGGAAAAAACTCACCCGTACCGTGTGCGGAAAGGCGGTGTGCAAAATGATTTCCTAATTCTATGAACTTCGGTTGTATCTTTTCCTGCAAAGCTTTCATGCGATGATCCAAGCCATCAACGGTAAAAACATTAAAATCATTTGATGACCAATAAGACTGAATCAAGAAAATCTCCTCCAGTTTGTAGTGACTACGTTTATCTTATCAGTAAACGGGGAATAATTTAAAATAACAAGGCTTCTAACCACTAAAAGTCGGAATTTTTGCATATCTTACTATTAAGACGGTTAGAGTCAAATATTAACTAAAAGGGGTGCTACTTATGAAACAGGTCGTTCATTTTATCCGAAAAGAAGATGTTGAGAGAGAATATGTGAGAACTTTACAATTGGAATTGGATTATGAATTAGCTACTCTATACGACGCACTGCAAGACCAAGACACAGTTCAAGTTGATAAAAGCAAACTACGATTGACAGAAATTCACAATGAATTGGAGACACTTAATGTTTTCTCGATGTAAGTACGTCTTAGTTAAAGACATCCCCATTTACTTCAGAAATTGAAGGAAATGTGACGGGGTGTCTTTTTACTTAATATCCTATACCTGTTATCTCTTTTGTTCCGTTGTCCCTGTGTTATACTAGCGATAGTCGGAATGGGAAGAGGTGGCAGAATGAATCTTAATGCGATAGATCGATATGCGAAATCGTTAATCAAAGAGGCTGGCCACAAAATACGAGTGTCTTTTTTTAGTACAATTGACATCGATTCAAAGGCAGATGCTAATGATTTAGTTACCAATATCGATAGAGAAGTTGAAAGCTTTTTTGTTGAACGGGTAAGACAAGACTTTCCAGAGCATAAGATGGTTTCAGAAGAGGGATTTGGAGATAAGATTTCTTCGCTTGACGGAGTAATTTGGTTCCTAGATCCAATTGATGGAACAATGAATTTTATCCATCAGAGAAGAAACTTTGCGATTTCATTGGGGATTTATGTAGACGGCGTGGGGATGCTGGGCTACATATATGATGTAATGCGAGATGAGTTATACCATGCAGCGAAAGGTGAAGGTGCTTATTTCAACGATGAGCGTCTGCCGCAGCTGGAGGTCACACCACTTGAAGAAGCGATCATCGGCATTAATGCTAGCTGGGTTGCGCCAAATCATCGAGTGGAAAACGAAAAAATTATTGAACTCGTCACACGTTGCCGTGGAACACGATCTTATGGTTCAGCAGCAATTGAGCTAGCCTATGTATCGTCTGGAAGAATTGACGCGTATATTTCTATGCGACTGGCACCTTGGGATATAGCTGGGGGAATTGTCATTGCGCAAGAAGTTGGAGCTATAGCAACGAATTTAGAAGGTGTGAGACCACATCTACTTGGATCTGACACATTTATTGTCACACGTCCAGGGCTGCATGAGGAAATTTTATCAAAATATATCCGACTAAAATAAAAAAAGGGGCTGTTTGTTAAACCAAAATGGTTTAATGTACAGTCCCTTTGAGCTATTTATAGCGTGCCTTCTCTACGCATACGTGCTTTTGTTTTGAATCCATTACCCATTATTAATACTAGAGCGATTATCGCGAGAACGACAACTAATATGCTGCGCATACCTACTCCGATGCCAATAGCGGACATGGAAAGTACGGCGCCGAGTGAATAAATTACGAAAATCCACTTAATGTCTTTCAAAAAAATCCCTCCATATAAATTAAAATATTATTTAATTGGACTATCTTGTGCTATAATAACACAGTTGAACATCTGAAATAAAGATAAACGGAGTGAAAAAATGACAAACGAACGTACTGATCTTAGAAATATTGCAATTATTGCCCACGTAGACCATGGTAAAACGACATTGGTCGACCAATTACTTAAACAATCCGGTATTTTCCGGTCGAATGAGCACGTAGATGACCGCGCAATGGACTCAAACGAACTAGAGCGTGAACGAGGAATTACGATTCTAGCTAAAAACACAGCTATTGAATATAATGACACAAAAATCAACATCTTGGATACACCAGGACACGCTGACTTTGGTGGCGAAGTGGAAAGAATCTTGCGTATGGTTGACGGCGTAATTTTAGTTGTTGACGCATTCGAAGGGTGTATGCCACAAACTCGATTCGTATTGAAAAAGGCTTTGGAAACAAACTTGAAGCCAATTGTTGTAGTAAATAAAATTGACCGTGATTTCGCAAGACCAGAAGAAGTAGTAGACGAAGTACTTGAATTGTTCATCGAGCTTGATGCAAACGACGAGCAATTGGAATTCCCAGTTGTTTTTGCTTCAGGATTCAATGGTACAGCAAGTCTATCTCCTGATCCTGAAACACAAGAAGACACATTACGTGTTCTTTATGAATCAATTCTTGAAAACATTCCATCACCAATTGACAACCGTGACGAGCCACTTCAGTTCCAAGTATCACTACTTGATTATAATGATTACGTTGGTCGTATCGGAATCGGACGTATTTTCCGTGGAACAATGAAAGTTGGAGAACAAGTCGCAGTTCTTAAGCGTGACGGCTCTGTAAAGACTTTACGCGTAACAAAACTATACGGTTTCTTAGGCTTGAAGAGAGTCGAAGTTGAAGAAGCGTACGCGGGTGACCTCGTAGCGGTTTCAGGAATGGGAGACATTGATGTTGGCGAGACAGTTTGTCCAACTGATCATCAAGAAGCACTTCCAGCACTTCATATCGATGAGCCAACGCTACAAATGCGTTTCTTAGTAAATAACAGTCCATTCGCTGGTCGCGAAGGGAAATGGGTTACTTCACGAAAGATTCAAGAGCGTTTAGACCAACAGCTTGAGACAGACGTTTCATTGCGTGTAGACCAAACAGATTCTCCAGACGAATGGATTGTATCTGGACGGGGAGAGCTTCACTTGTCTATTCTTATCGAGAATATGCGTCGTGAAGGTTTCGAACTTCAAGTATCCAAGCCACAAGTAATCATCCGCGAAATCGATGGTAAGCGTAGCGAGCCATTCGAACGCGTTCAAATTGACGTGCCAGAAGAACATACTGGTTCAATTATCGAATCTATCGGTGAACGTAAAGGCGAAATGTTGGACATGATTAATAACGGTAACGGCCAAGTACGCTTGATCTTCTTGGTACCTGCACGTGGATTGATCGGTTATACAACAGACTTCCTTACTTTAACTCGTGGATACGGTATCTTAAACCATACATTCGACAGCTATAAGCCAGTCACTACAGGTAAAATCGGTGGCAGACGTCACGGAGTACTTGTGTCTATGGAGAACGGTACAGTAACTGGTTATGGTGTTATGCAGCTAGAAGATCGTGGAACTATGTTTGTAGAGTCAGGTGTAGAAATTTATGCTGGTCAGGTAGTAGGGGAAAGTAACCGTGATAGCGACTTGACGATTAACTTGACGAAAATCAAGCACGCTACTAACGTTCGTTCAGCTTCTAAAGACCAAACTGTTACAACGAAAAAGCCACGTATTATGTCGCTTGAAGAAGCATTGCAATACATTGGTGATGACGAGTACTGTGAAGTTACACCAGAATCTATTCGTATACGTAAAAAGGTTCTAGATAAGAGTGAACGTGAACGTGTAAATAAAAAGAAGAAACTTGGCGAATAATAAAGGTAGAAGGGAATGTATGGAATGAGAGTTGAAGATTCAGAAATGGTCTACAATCGGTTGTCGGGAACCGCACGTATAATTTATGAGTACGCGCCAAATTTCACGACAGCCGGCTATATTCTGTTTGCGCTCGTTTTCATCATGTCTGCTATTGTGTATAAGCTCGGATTTGCGAGGAAGATCAGTTTTGGTCGAAATGTTATCATTTATACGTTCTTATTTATTGGCTGTATAATACTAACATTCTTAGCTTTCTTCCTTCCAATCGTAGAAGGACTGTTTGTGGCTGCTGCCATTCTCATTATCTATCGTGTTCGACGAATGAATGAACATAAAAAAGACTCCGTTACTCAGTAACGGAGTCTTTTTATTCATTAAAAATCTTTTTCGGTAGGATCGGAGCTGCGGTAGAAAACAAAATTACCAGTTGCAATTCGTTTCTCTGTCAAGCTGCCGATCCGCTCCCGACAAGTGGGACACATATACGTATGAATGGGTCGGTTTCGTAATTTTTTGGCAAGTGGATTGTCGTCCTCTAATTGATCGTTTTGGTCACATATGACACATTTAACGCGCATTGGAATTTCTCCTTCAATCCACTTGGATAGCCTGAACATAACGAATCGGTGAATCTTGATTCGAACCATCTTTAAACAGTACATGTACGGGACCGTCTTCTCGAAGAGGCTTACCGTTATGGCTGAATTTGAAAATAATGTTGGCTGCTTCCTCCAGTGGATATGTGTATTTTTCATCATTTGTAATGAGTGTAAAAGTTGTTGCGTTTGCTGATGGAACCGCATTGTGTATAAATGGTTTCAATACAATACCGAAGCTGCTTGACAACATTTTATCTTTTTCATATCTTTTTTCGCTTTTTAAAGTGGGTGGATAAGTTGCACCTTCCATAATTTCTCTGGACCAGTGTTTACCCATTCTTTCTTTATACTCTTCCATTTCATCTTTTTCGACAAAATCCTCCGAGAAAAATTCATCTAGGTCGATACGGCGATCATCAAATATCCAAACAGTAGGATCTAAAGTAATTACATGTTTCACATTCCCGGTAATCGGTATAATAAGTTCCAAAATATATCCTCCTCAATCCATAGTCACTAGTTTAAGTATACCTTTTCATAGAAGAAGTGAAAAGGATTTCATTTTAGTTCATTTTTTTCATTGGGTAACACTTGCATTTTGTAAGAGCAAAAGATACAATTTAGACATTAACAACTTGCGGGAATAATGAATAATGGGGGCGTCTCCATGGATATAGAAGTTCAAGATACGTACAAAGAACAGGCCATGAAACAACTGCAAATCGATGCAGAGAAAATTGCAAAGCTGATTAAAGTTCAAATGGATAATTTAACGATGCCGCAATGTCCACTATATGAGGAAGTGCTTGATACGCAAATGTACGGATTATCCCGTGAGATTGATTTTGCTGTTAAGCTAGGTCTAGTTGAACATGACAAAGGCCGTGAAATAATCTCTGTTTTGGAAAAAGAGTTAAATGTTTTACACGAACTGTATACAAAAAAATAAATGGAAGACTCAAACTACTCCAACAGTTTGAGTTTTTTATTTAGGACGAAGAGGTACTATGAAAATGAAGACTTATATGAATCGAATTTTACGCAATTTTGACTATCCTTTATTTATTGTGTATTTACTGCTCTGTTTATTTGGGTTAATTATGATTTACAGTGCAAGCATGGTATGGGCCGTGAATATTTATAACTTTGAACCTTCCCATTTCTTTAAGAAACAAGTAACAAACCTAGCCATTGCGATCCCGGCGTTTCTGTTGGTGTCCATTATTCCTTATAGACATTATAGAAATAAAAAGTTCTTGTCTGGCACGTTAATCGTCATGTTTACTTTATTGGTCCTTGTAAAGTTCATCGGATTTGGTGATGCTGTAGGAGCGAAAAGCTGGCTTTCATTACCATTTGGAATAGGGAATTTACAACCAACTGAAGTAGCGAAAATTGCTTTTATCGTATATTTTTCAGGTGTTTTTGCCAATAAATATTATGCAGGGACATTGGATGAAATAAAAACCACTATCTTCCCAACATTTTCCGTTTTAACAGCCTCTCTTTTATTAGTTCTGTTGGAACCGGACTTTGGAGCAACTATGATTTTATTCCTTGTTGCTATATCGGTAATCATGGCCAGCGGAATGAAAGTGAAGAATTATCTGATCATCAGTCGTTTCTTTGCTTTGCTTGGCGTATTGATCGGGATTGTACTCTGGATTAAGTGGGATACGGTCATGACTGTATCGCGTATGGGTCGCTTTCTAGCCTTTACTGATCCCTTTGAATACATACAAGGTTCAGGTCTGCAAATCGTCAACGGATACATTGCTATCGGTGCTGGAGGGCTCAAAGGTGTGGGCTTAGGAAACAGTATTCAGAAACTTGGCTATTTACCTGAGCCACATACAGATGTTATCATGGCAGTAATCTCTGAAGAAACTGGATTACTCGGAACGACGCTTGTTCTTGGAGGTCTCTTTTTCATCGTGATGAGAGCGTTTACTGTTGCTTTGCGTACAAAAGATGCACATGCAAGAATGCTCGCAGCTGGTGTAGGTAGCTTGATAGCTATTCAAACACTGGTAAACTTAGGTGGATTGACAGGTTTGATTCCGTTAACAGGAGTTACATTGCCGTTTATCAGTTATGGCGGTACTTCTGTTGTGTTCTTGTCGATTGCGCTTGGTATATTGATGAACGTTTCGATGTTTGTGAAGTATGAGAGAACAGAGTAGAGGGGATTGATTTGTTGGTGGAGAGAAGAGAGATTAAGAAAGTACTAGTCGCAAACCGCGGCGAAATTGCAATTCGTGTTTTTCGAGCGTGCACAGAATTAGGTATCGCGACAGTTGGTATATATTCAGCTGAAGATCGTGCCTCACTACATCGCTACAAATCCGATCAGTCGTTTATTGTGGGTGAAGGTAAGAAGCCTATCGATGCATACTTGGATATCGAAGGGATTATCGACATCGCGAAAAAAGCGAATGTCGATGCAATTCATCCAGGTTACGGATTTTTAGCAGAGAATTCTCAGTTCGCAGCACGTCTGGAAGAAGAGGGGATTATCTTTATTGGACCGACATCAAGCCATTTAGAAATGTTCGGCGATAAGGTAAAGGCTAGAGAACAAGCAATATTAGCTGACATCCCCGTAATACCAGGTAGTGATGGACCTGTTACTTCTGTAGAAGAGGTTGCCGCATTTGGTGAACAGCATAGCTATCCGATCATTATTAAAGCTTCGTTAGGTGGCGGAGGACGTGGTATGCGAATCGTCGAATCACCGGAAGAAGTGCAAGAGGCTTATAACCGGGCGAAATCCGAAGCGAAATCTGCATTTGGCTCTGATGAAGTTTATGTCGAAAAATACATTACCAATCCAAAACACATAGAAGTACAAATACTTGGTGATACATATGGAGAGATAGTCCATTTGTACGAACGTGATTGTTCTATTCAGCGTCGCCATCAAAAGGTAGTAGAGATTGCACCTTCCATTTCTTTGACAGAAGAACTACGCCATGAGATTTGTAATGCGGCTGTTAAACTATCAAAAAATGTATCCTATATCAATGCGGGAACAGTAGAGTTTTTAGTAGCTGACGATTCCTTCTATTTCATCGAAGTCAATCCACGTATTCAAGTGGAACACACAATCACTGAAATGATTACAGGAATTGATATTGTACAATCACAAGTACTCATCGCAGCAGGAGAAGAACTTCATTCTGACAAGGTGAATATACCAGAACAACAAGATATCCCATTATTTGGTTACGCTATTCAATCACGTGTGACAACAGAAGATCCGTTGAATGATTTTATGCCAGATACAGGAAAAGTAATGGTCTATCGTTCGAGTGGTGGGTTTGGGGTTCGCTTGGATACAGGCAATGCATATCAAGGGTCCGTTATTAGTCCTTACTATGATTCATTACTAGTGAAAGTTTCGACTTGGGGCCCGACCTTTGGGGATGCTGCAAGCAAAATGCACAGAAATTTGAAGGAATTCAGAATCCGTGGAATTAAAACGAATATACCTTTCCTTGAAAATGTCGTATGCCATGAAAATTTTTTATCTGGCAATTACAACACGAGCTTTATTGATAAAACTCCAGAGTTATTCGCGTTTGCCAAGAAACAAGATAGAGGAACGAAAGCTTTATCGTATCTTGGAAACGTTACCATTAATGGATTCCCTGGTATTGATGACCCGACACGTCCTGTTCTGCATCCGGTACGCATTCCGAAAATCGATTATAACGCGCCAATCCAAAAAGGGACAAAGCAGATTTTGGATGAGCAAGGTGCAGATGCGTTAGTCGAGTGGGTTTTAAAGCAAGACGATGTATTGCTGACAGACACTACTTTCCGTGATGCGCATCAGTCTTTACTGGCTACACGCATGAGAACGAAAGAGTTAACGCAGATTGCAACTGAAAGTGCGCATCTATTACCTGATCTCTTCTCATTCGAGATGTGGGGAGGCGCGACATTCGATGTAGCGTACCGGTTCTTGAAAGAAAGCCCATGGGATCGACTCGAGAAATTACGCAAGCAAGTACCTAATGTGTTGTTCCAGATGCTCTTCAGAGGAGCGAATGCAGTTGGCTATACAAACTACCCTGATAACGTCATCCGTGAGTTTATAAAAGAATCAGCTGCGTCAGGTATAGATGTATTCCGTATTTTCGACAGCTTGAATTGGATCAAAGGTATGGAAGTTGCAATTGATGAAACGCGTTCAACTGGAAAGATTGCAGAAGCGACGATCTGTTACACTGGAGACATTCTGGATGACAATCGTGCAAAATATACAGTCAACTACTACAAAGAGATGGCCAAAGAACTTGAATCGGTCGGTGCTCACATATTGGCGATTAAAGATATGGCAGGATTGCTTAAGCCTGAAGCTGCTTATCGGTTAGTATCAGAATTGAAAGCGTCAACAAGTCTGCCAATTCATTTGCATACGCACGATACGAGCGGTAATGGTATTTATATGTACGCCAAAGCGATTGAAGCTGGAGTGGACATTGTCGATACAGCAATTGGTTCCATGGCGGGTATGACATCACAGCCATCTGCCAATTCACTTGCTTATGCGATGCAAAACAATGAACGTCATGTACGTGCAAATACAGAATCATTAGAAAAACTTTCGCATTACTGGGAAGATGTGCGGAAATATTACAAGCCGTTTGAAAGTGGTATGAACAGTCCTCATTCAGAAATTTATGTACATGAGATGCCGGGTGGCCAATATTCGAATTTGCAACAGCAGTCTAAGGCTGTTGGGCTTGGAGAGCGTTGGGAAGAGGTAAAGAAAATGTACTCCCGCGTGAACTTCCTCTTTGGAGATATTGTCAAAGTGACACCGTCTTCGAAAGTAGTGGGGGATATGGCGTTGTTCATGGTACAAAATGAATTGGACGAGCATACGGTTATTGAAAAAGGACAAACTATCGATTTCCCAGAATCTGTTATAGAGTTTTTCGAAGGTTCAATCGGTCAGCCATATGGCGGTTTCCCGAAAGAGCTACAGGAAGTAATATTAAAAGGTCGCAAAGCGATTACAGTACGCCCGGGTGAGTTATTGGCGCCAGTTAACTTCCAGGATGTACTGAAGAAGCTGACGGAAAAAATGGAGAAGCCTGCTACTATGCATGATGCGCTCGCTTACGTTCTGTATCCGAAAGTCTTCGAAGAATATATTGAAACGAGAAAACAGTTTGATGATGTTTCTGTCATTAATACACCAGAATTCTTGTATGGCTTACGCTTAGGTGAAGAAATTGAGATTGAGATTGAGTTTGGTAAAACACTTATCGTCAAATTGGTGTCGATCGGTGAACCCAATCCCGACGGAACACGCACGTTGTATTTCGAGTTAAACGGACAATCACGTGAGATCATCATCCAAGATTTCCAAGTGGAAACAAAAGACGATACTAAGCAAAAAGCCGATCCTTCAAATGAGACGCATATTGCGGCTACTATGCCAGGAACTGTTCTACAAGTAGCAGTCTCAATTGGCGCTAAAGTGAAACGCGGTGAACACTTGTTGATTACAGAGGCTATGAAAATGGAAACTACGATTCAAGCTCCTTTTGCAGGAGTTGTGAAGGCAATATATGCAGGCCCAGGGGATTCTATCTCATCAGGAGACTTGTTAATTGAATTAGAACATTAAAAAACAGCTATCACATGTCGTTCAGACAGTGATAGCTGTTTTTCTACATCTGTATACAAAAAGCGCGTAACAGCCTTGAAAAAGCCGCTACGCGCTCTTGTATTACTTCTTCTGGCTGCGAGAGACAAGAAGAACGAGATATGTTAATAAACCAAATAATAAAGTGATAAACAATGAATGTAACAATGCAAAATAGAGATTTAATTTAGTCAGTACGACAATCATCCCTGTTGTTGCTTGTGCAAGTACTAATCCGAACGCTGTAATCCAACCCCAGTAAATAACACGTTGATCACTATAATGTTTAATAGCTTTAATTGCGATGAACCCAATCCATACGACAATCAATGCTGCAGCTAAACGGTGACCCATCTGTATCCACTCATACATATTATTCGGTAAACTGAATTCGTTATTGCGGCACAAAGGCCAGTCTGAACAGACAAGGCCAGAGCTAGTATGACGAACAAGAGCACCAGTGTAAATAACAAAGTATGAATAAATAGTTACGCCGATAGTGTGGAAACGTAATGATTTACCTATGCGTATTTTATCTGCGTCAAACTTCTGGTCTACTTCAAACACTAATAAAGTTAGTAAGAAGACTGACGCAAAGGATATGAGTGAAATCCCAAAGTGCAAGGCTAGAATGAAATCACCTTGTCCCCATAATACTTGCGCTGCTCCAATCAAAGCCTGTAGAATCAAGAAAAATACCGCCATAAAAGCTAAAAATTTCGTTTCACGTACATGACCAAGTGCTTTCCATGACCATACAGCTAGTATGACGATGAAAATACCTACTGAACCGGTAACTAAACGATGTGAGAACTCGATTAATACTTCTGCTGTAATGACGTCTGGAATCAGTTGTCCATTACATCCTGGCCAATGTCTTCCACACCCCATACCGCTATCGGTTTTGGTAACTAGCGCACCACCCAGTAAGATCGCGAGCATTCCGATTGTAGAAGCTACCCCAAACCATTTTAAAAATCTGCTGTATCGCAAGTACGAAACACCTTCTTCTATTGAATTGACCATTAAAAGGTCGATTTACGTAAAAATTTGCCTGAACTCCAGAAATAATTATATTGAGATGTAAAGTTGAATCTCAAGGTTTTCTGTGGAATTGAAGCATCCATTGCAAGCTTTATGATAACGAAAAATCGAAGGAAACACAATGCATGAAGGTAATAAACCACTGATGTATAAGGCTTTTCACAAATTGTTCATAAAATAGTCTCTTTAACTTCACAAATGACAGTCAGAAATGCATTACTATATAGAAGGTGAAGGATAAAGACACAAAGGTTGCACAAACCGCTATAAATTGAGAAATGGTCTGGAAATGTGAGACGATTTTAGATATAGTAGGTGATAGGGTCTTCGCTGAAAACTTTGAAAGGAGGGTTATTATGTCAAACGGTCGAACGCTTTCGACAGTTGCAGATCCAAAAGTAGAGACAATTACCTTGTGGAAAGACTTTTTGGCGCTGATCAAAATAGGAATTGTTAACTCAAATTTGATCACTACGTTCACCGGTCTTTTTTTGGCATTTCAATTCACTGGTAAAAGTTTTCTCCATAACTTCGATCTACTGGTATTTGCGATTCTAGGTACTGGATTAATCATCGCATCTTCGGGCGCAATGAATAACTTGATTGATCGCGATATTGATCCCGTCATGTCGAGAACTAAGTCGAGACCGACAGTAACAGGTAGATTTAAAGCTCCCGCTGTGATGACATTAGCCGTTACATTCCTAGTGGCCGGAGAAGTATTGTTATTCTCTGCATCAGCTATGGCAGGATGGCTTGGTATCTTGGGTGTATTCGCTTATGTTGTTTTGTATTCCATGTGGTCTAAACGTAAGCATGTAAGCAATACTGTAGTAGGAAGTCTTTCAGGAGCAATTCCACCCCTAATCGGATGGGCAGCTGTTGATCCTACACTGCCAATGGGAGCATGGGCATTGTTTTTAATTATGTTCATATGGCAGCCACCGCACTTCTATGCGTTGGCTATGCGTAGAACAGAAGAGTATCGGGCGGCTAACATTCCGATGTTACCAGTAGTAAAAGGATTTGAACGGACGAAAAAGTCCATGCTTATGTGGGTATTGCTACTATTTCCACTGCCTTTTTTGTTACCACAGCTCGGTACCGGATTTATAGCATTTGCAACACTGTTGAATGTTGGGTGGCTTTATCTAGCTATCAAAGGATTTAAAGCCAAAGAAGATTTAAAGTGGGCAACCGGAATGTTTGTATATTCTTTAAATTATATGACAATCTTGTTTGTATCCATGATTATTTTCTCTATATTCATCTAACGTATCGGAATTCTTTCTTTAAAACAGGAATTCATCATAAAGAGGGGCACTCAGTCCTCCATAGTAGAAAAACATTTTTTTAGAAAGAGAGGTATTAGTTAGCGATGATTAAAGGACTCAAAAAGTGGCGTCTCTTTTCTTTACTAGCGGTTTTCGCACTGTTCATGGCAGGTTGTGGTAATGAAGAAATTTCAACCTTCCAACCAGCTGGACAAGTCGCTAATGACCAGTTCAAGTTGTTGCTATTAGCATCAGGAATTATGTTACTGGTTATCATTGTTGTAGTAATTATTTACACTGTTGCATTATTCCGCTTCAGACGTTCGAAGTTGGGTGAAGATCACATACCAGAGCAAGTGGAAGGAAGTCACACACTTGAGCTGCTTTGGACATTCATTCCAATAGTATTACTTTTAATTCTAGCTATTCCTACTGTTCACTACACGTATAAATTAGGTGATGTGAAAGCAATGGAAGCAGTTGATGAAGATGGTAACGCAGAGAACTTAGTAGTAGACGTTACCGCGAAGTTGTATTGGTGGGAGTTCGAGTATCCTGATCTAGGTATTGTTACTGCTCAGGAACTAGTAGTACCTACTGATGAAAAAGTTTATTTCAACTTGATCGCAGCGGACGTAAAGCACTCATTCTGGATTCCGTCAGTTGGCGGTAAGCTAGATACGAACGTTGAGAACGTGAATAAATTCTATCTATCATTTGAGAAAGAATCTGAAGGCTTGAAAGACGGCGTTTTCTACGGAAAATGTGCTGAGCTATGTGGACCTTCTCACGCGTTGATGGACTTTAAAGTAAAAACATTACCGAGAGATCAATTTGACAGCTGGGTTGCAGCTATGCAAGAAACAGCAGAAGAACCTGTTGTTGCAAATGCTGACGGCGAAGAAGTCTTCTCTCAAAGCTGTATCGGTTGTCACGCTGTTTCAGGTGTAGGTGAGTCTGGTGCACAAGGACCAAACTTGGCTTCATTCGGTGATCGTAATCGTGTAGCAGGTTTCCTCGAACACGATGAAGAGAACTTGAAAGACTGGATTCGTGATACACAGAAACATAAACCTGGCAATACGATGCCTTCATTCAGTAAAGATCAAATTTCTGATGAAGACTTAGATGCATTAGCTGAATACTTAATGGGATTAAAAGTTGCAAAATAATTTTCAAACGGAAATTGAATAGGAGGTAACACAGTGAGTTCAGTTGCTCAAAAAAGTGGCTTTGGCGCAACGCTATGGGATTGGCTGACAACAGTCGACCATAAGAAGATCGGAATTCTGTATCTCCTCGGGGGATTATTCTTCTTCGTTCTAGGTGGTATTGAAGCGATGATCATTCGTCTTCAGTTGATGACACCAAACAACGATCTCGTAAGCGCAGGGCTTTTCAATGACTTAATTACAATGCACGGAACGACCATGATTTTCTTGGCAGCAATGCCGATTCTCTTTGGTTTTATGAACGCGATCATGCCGCTTCAAATCGGAGCACGTGACGTAGCGTTCCCATTCATCAACTCATTAGGTTTTTGGATGTTCGCATTTGGTGGTTTATTCCTTAACATCTCTTGGTTGTTCGGTGAAGTTCCAGATGCTGGATGGACATCTTATGCATCGTTATCACTTCACTCGCCAGGACACGGTGTTGATTTCTATGCAATTGGTTTACAAATCGCGGGTGGCGGTACGTTAATGGCGGGGATTAACTTCCTAGTAACTATCATTAACATGCGTGCTCCAGGGATGACGTATATGCGTATGCCTTTGTTTACATGGACTACGTTTGTAGCGTCTGCGATGATATTGTTCGCATTCCCTCCGTTGACTATTGGATTGTTTTTCCTAACGTTTGACCGTATGTTTAGTGGTAACTTCTTTGATCATACGATGGGCGGAAACACGATTATCTGGGAGCATATTTTCTGGATCTTCGGACACCCTGAAGTATATATCTTGATCTTACCTGCATTCGGTATTTTCTCTGAAGTATTCTCTGTATTTGCTCGGAAACGTCTTTTCGGTTACACTGCGATGGTATTCGCAACAGTGTTAATCGGTTTCTTAGGATTTATGGTATGGGCTCACCATATGTTTACAGTTGGTCTTGGACCGACAGCGAACGCAATATTTGCGGTAGCTACTATGGCGATTGCTGTACCTACAGGTGTTAAAATCTTTAACTGGTTGCTTACAATTTGGGGCGGTAGTATTAAAGTTACGACTCCAATGCTTTATGCTTTAGGTTTTATTCCTTCATTCGTAATGGGTGGAGTAACAGGCGTAATGCAAGGGGCAGCACCACTTGATTATCAGCTACACGATTCATATTTCATCGTAGCTCACTTCCACTACGTAATTGTAGGTGGGGTAGTACTAGCTATTTTTGCAGGTCTCCACTACTGGTGGCCAAAAATGTTCGGTACTATGTTGAATGAGTTATTAGGTAAAATTACTTTCGTATTCTTCTTTGTCGGTTTCCACATGACATTCCTAATTCAACACTGGTTAGGTTTCTGGGGAATGCCACGTCGTGTTTGGACATTTATGGATGGACAAGGTTGGAACATTGCGAACTTAGTGAGTACAATCGGTGCTCTATTAATGGCAATTGGTTTTACAGTAATGGTGATCAACATCATTATGACAACTATTAAAAATGAGCGCGTTGGAAATGACCCTTGGGGCGACGGGCGTACACTTGAGTGGGCGATTCCATCTCCACCACCTTTCTATAACTTCCCAGCAACTCCATTAGTTCGTGGTTTAGACACTCTATGGATTGAGAAGATGGAAGGTAGTAAGGAAATGATTACACCAGCTGAACCTATTACGGACATTCATATGCCGCACGGTTCAATCATCCCAATGTTGATGACTCTTGGATTATTCATTGCTGGATTCGGTGCAATGTTCCACCAAGAAACTTCATGGGGATTAGGAGTATTGATCTTTGGTCTTGCTTTCACATTCGTTGCAATGGCAGTTCGGTCATTGAAAGATGATCTTGGTTATTATGTAACGAAAGAGCAAATCTTGCAGGATCAAGAAAATATTAAAAGGGGGCGTAACTAATGGATTTGAATACAAAATTCACCCCTGAAACGTGGCCTGCTCATCCTGAGAGAGCTACTATGGAAGCAAAGAATAAATTCGTTGGTTTCTGGCTATTCCTTGGCGGAGAGACTATTCTCTTCGCTACGTTGTTCGCAACATATATGGCTTTGAAAAACAAAGGTCCAAGTGGCTTTGGTTTCACAACGCAAGAATTATATACATTACCATTGGTATTTGTTATGACAATGCTTCTTTTAACATCTTCACTAACAAGTGTGTACGCAATGTATCATTTGAAGAGTTTCAACTTCAAAAAAATGCAGTTATGGTTAGGTCTAACAGCATTATTAGGACTTGGATTCTTGATGTTAGAAGTGTATGAGTTTTCTCATTACGTTCAAGAAGGATTTACATTCAGTAATAGTGCGTTCAGTTCCGCGTTCTATACACTAGTAGGAACACACGGATTCCACGTTGCGGTTGGTTTAGTATGGATCACATTGTTGATCTTCCGTAACTCAAAGCGTGGATTGAACTTGTATAACGCTACTAAGTATTATACATTTTCACTTTACTGGCACTTCATTGACGTAGTCTGGGTATTCATCTTTACTGTAGTCTACTTGATGGGAGTGGTCGGTTGATGTCAGAAGTTCAAATGATTAAAAGATCTCCTGCTGAACAGTCACTGTCTCAACGTCGTGCAAAAGAAGCAATGCGCAGCCAAGTTGCGATGTTTGCTCTGATGATTTTCTTAACACTTGTATCATTTTCTATGGTGTTTGCTCATCTAAATGACGTTGCTGGTTTCTCAAAATTCTTTATCATTCCAACATTATTCCTCTTTGCAGCTGTACAAGTTGGTCTTCAACTTTACTACTTCATGCATATGAATGAAAAAGGACATGGCATTCCACAAATGTTTATGTTTACAGGTGCAATGTTAGGATTTTTAATCCCACTTACATTTGTAACAATCGTTTGGTGGTAAGCAACAAAAAGAGCTTATGGATTCTTCCATAAGCTCTTTTTCTATTCACTTTTAGATGAAATTGTCAAAGTTCGTACATTGAGTTATGCGATGTATGCTCGTATAATAGGCATAGGAAAGACTTTCGTTAACTTTGTGCTGTGATCGTGAGTGCATTGCGAATATCTCTGCACTACACACAGAATAGATTCAGCGAATTGATTATAAAAGGAGAGTGATTGTTTTGCCGTTAAGTATTTTTGGTTTTAGAGCTTTGTGGAGTCCTTATTTCTTAATAGCCATAGCACTTGGAATCGTTTTATATTATCTCATAACAGTTAAATGGCGTGATCGTTTCGAAGGGTCACAGCCGTTGAAGAAACACCAAGCTGTTTACTTTTTATCTTCCATGGTGTTGCTCTATATTGTCAAAGGTTCTCCGATGGATTTAATTGGTCATATTTTATTTTCCGTCCATATGGCTCAAATGGCTATATTGCTTTTAATCGTAGCACCGTTCTTCATTATCGGTATACCGAACTGGGTATGGGAAAAGCTTCTATCCTTCACGATTTTCAGAAAAGTATTCATGCTATTGACTAAACCGCTCATTAGTTTGTTAGTATTTACATTTATGTTCTCTATGTATCACTATCCACTCATACTGGACCAAGTGAAGTTAAGTTTGCCATTGCACACTATTTTCACCATAACACTTTTCTTCTCTGCTATTTGTCTCTGGTGGCCAGTAGTCAATACGGTAAAAGGACAGCCACAATTACACGGTTTGAAAAAAATCGGTTATGTAATATTGAGCGCTTTGCTCATAACACCTGCCTGTTCTTTAATCATCTTTGTCGACGTACCCGTTTACGAAACATACAGCAGTGGTGAAGCGTGGCTACAAGCGATGGCATTATGTGTGCCAAGTGGAACTCTAGCTGGACTATCAGGCCTTGGCATCTCGGGACCTGAGCTGTTCACAAATATGCCTACGCTGTACGATCAGCAATTAGGCGGTATCCTGATGAAAGTCATCCAGGAACTCGTTTATGTAGTTGTTATCGGTCGCATTTTCTTAAGCTGGTCACAGTATGAAAGAGATAATGCGGAAGAAATTACTAGACAAGATTTACTCAAACGCCAGAACTTGACGATGCATGGCTGATTGAGTGAAAAGGAGTTAGTGTAGGATGGGACTACCACTATTACCGACCATCAGCACATTTTTCATCATCTTATCTGCGATTTTAGTTGCGGTTGGTTGGAATTTGATACGACAAAGAAAGATAGAAGCGCATCAAAAAACGATGATCGCAGCCGCTGTGTCTGCAGTTCTGTTCTTTATTATTTATATCTCTAGAACGGTATTTATAGGCAATACTGCTTTTGGTGGACCTGATGAGTTGAAAATTTATTACACAGTGTTTTTAATATTCCACATCATATTAGCAACGACAGGGGCCGTATTCGGAGTTATTACGATCAACGCAGGCTTGAAGAACAACCTTTCACGCCATCGTAAAATCGGTCCTGTTACAAGTATCATCTGGTTCTTCACGGCCATTACAGGAGTTGCAGTGTATTTGTTGCTGTATATCTTCTACACAGGTGGAGAGACTACTTCTGTATTTAAAGCAATTCTTGGTATATGATATTTCACGTAAAACAGAAGCTACTCCCAATGGGGCGTGGCTTCTGTTTTTTTATCGTTATATGCTATACATACTAAAAGGGATACCTACATAGAGGTATCCCTTTTAGTATTAAATCTTGAAATTCAGTTTAATGATGCCTGCTTCTCTGGCTGTATTAAAGAGTATGACGAGCAATGGTCCAATGAAGAAACCGAGGACGCCGAACAGTTTCAAACCGATGAACATCGCAATCAAAGTAGGTAATGGAGACAAACCGATTTGAGAGCCCATTACTTTCGGTTCAATAGTTCTTCTAATAACCAAGAGGATTACAGCTAATATTGCTAACTTTGTCCCCATTGCGATATCGCCTGAAATATACTGGTAGATCGACCAAGGTGCCAAAATAATAATGGAGCCGAGTATCGGAATAATATCTATAATCCAGATGACCAAAGCCATCACTACCGCATACTTGGGAATAATCATTAGTAAACCGATAAAGGAAACAACTAGGATAATTAAACTAACAAGCAATTGAGCTTTGACGAATCCTAATATGACAAACCGTAATCTGTTCATCATATAGTGTACTTTCTCTGCCGTAGCTTCTGTTAAATGAAAATAAAAGGTCTTTTTCAGGTTTGGTAATTCCAACATGAACAAAAATAATGCGATCATGAACACAATAAAGCTGACGAGGAAATTGGGAATATCTGATATTAAGGCCAAAATGCGATCGTAACTTAAAAGTGTAATGATTGAAATTCGAATGGATTCAATAATTTCATTGAATTCGTTCTCCAGCATAGCCAAGATATCCTCAGGCATGCCAACCGTGTACTGAAATAGTTTACTTTGTGTGTTAATCCATACACTTGAGAGGGAGTTTAAGTAGTTCGGTATTTCTTTTGTAAAATGAACTATTTTACCGATGAGTGTGGTGACTGTATAGAAAAGGAAAAGTACACTGATTCCAACAAATACAATAAAATTCACAATGACAGAAACTTTACGCTTCCATTTAAACCGTACTTCTACCCATTTAACAAGTGGGTCTAAAAAAAGGGCCGTTAGCAAAGCCAAAATAATGGGAATGGAAACGGGTAAAATATAGAATATAATGACCAATAGTACGATGATACTGAATGCAATCATGATATTTCGTTTTGTAAGCAATTTCAAAAGTGATCGTCCTCCACGTAGATACTGTTTTTATTATAACCAAATTAGTGGAGTAATAGTAGAAAAGCCGAAGAACATTTAGCTCTCCGGCTTTTTCGTATCATTACAAACTATATTGCTTTAACTCGTCATATACTTTCTTTAATGTTAGTTCGCAGTCCTTAACTAAGCTAGCAGGGAAGTCTTCTTCTTCGCCATACTCCACACCGTGTGGGTAGTAGTGCTTTCCTAGAACTGGTTGCTTTAGACGAACTGTAGCTTTTCTACCATCGATGTCGCCTTCTACGAGTTCACCGAAAACGCGCAAGTAGTATGTACCTTCTTTAACAATATACTTCTTGTCGAAAGTTACACGCTCATAATCCCATTGTCCGTCAATTTCAAGATTATTTTTATTCATGATTTCTTCCATTACTCGTAAATCTGCTACAAGGCCTTTAAGACCAATATTTTCAACATACATCTGTATATCCCCCTCTATGTTCGTCCTGACGAATACGTATACTATTATATCATAAAACAAATCGATTTTAGTTGCAATGACAACATTGTGTCAACGCTTTCTTTCCTGGCTTATATAGGTGACTATAGTGTATGTCTTCTGTACAATATAAGAAAGTTGCTGTTTTAGAATAGATGTTCAACTTAAATAAATATTCATTTCAAGATGATTTCTTGTGTTGCGTAATACTATCATAGAAGTAGCATATAAAGAGTGGAAAGGGAGATCACATGTGGAGAGTAGGATGGAAGATTCTTGTTTTGCTTTTGATTGTAATGGGAGTCTTTTATTTCATGACTGATAAAATAAGTGAAAATCTGCCTCTTGAGTCGCCAGTACAACACGGCTCACCGATTGCTGTACCTGAAAAAGGTCCACCGATAGCCGGCGAGGGTATGCCGAGACCAAAGGAAGGCATGTCAGTACATGTCGGACAGAAGGTCGATAAGTTGGAAGAGGAATTTGGTAAACCGTCTAGGATTGAACCATCGAGTTTTCAGTACGAATGGTGGGTATATACGGAAGAACCGCGTTTTATGGCGGGAGTTTTGAATGGGAAAGTGAACCAAATATATACCGCTGATGGTACAACAGATGTAGCACCGTTTAAAATCGGACAAAATGTACAGGATATTCATCGTTTTACACCGATTGAATCAGAAATTGATGTAACGATTAAAGAAAACATTTATACATTTTCATTAAATAGTGAAGATATTAAAAACCGTATCCTAATACCATATGAGAATTTATTTGTACAATTATATATTGATCAAGAAGATGGTGGGATCGAAGGTGTACGGTTCATCAGTCCAAGTACTTTGGTGAAACATCAGCCTTATGATATGACCTATCTTGGAGAAATGATGGAAGCACCAAAACCATCATCAACTGTTCAGACAGAAGTAGATCGCGCGATGGAGCGACAGACGTTTGAATTAACCAATCAATTGCGTGAAGAACATCAACTGCCTCTTTTATCATATAACGATAAGCTGGCCACGCTTTCAAGAAAGCATAGCCAGGAAATGATATTCCGTAAATATAGTTCTCATGAAGAAGGACCTGTGGAAGTGTTTGCAGATCGTTTAAAAGATGTTGGACTAACTCCAAGCAAAGCAGGCGAAAACATAGCGTTTAATTATATCGATGCGATTGAGACGGTGCACGGTTGGTTAAATTCTCCAAAACACCGGGATGTCTTACTGAATCCGAATTTCACGCATACCGGCATTGGTGTTTATAATAAATACTATACTCAGTCTTTTATAGCGCAGAATGAATTAGAAAACTCCATACATGACGACTAAGGAAGAATCCATGTACCTTCCTCATTTGATGCGATGCCTCGTATATGAAGAGGCATCGCTTTTTGCTTTGCATAAACTGCTGCTTTTTCCTGAATAACGGGTCGATTACATTTTAGTAATGGAAGGAATTCATCGAATGTGAGCTGGTCAAACCGTTTATAGTTAGAAGTTGTATGAGGATCTGCTGACATAACACCTGGTACATCTTTAAAAAACTCTACATGACGGGCTTGCAGTGCAGAAGCTAATGCAATTGCTGTCAAATCACTGCCACCTCTACCGAGCGTCATAAATTTCCCTTCTATATTCATCCCTTGAAATCCAGGGACGATGATACATGAGTGAGTTTGAAGTGTATTGACGATATGTGTACTGTTAATTTTATCAATCGTTGCATTGCAGAATTCTCCTGATGTTCGAATGCCTGTATTTTGTCCATAGATAATCGTGTTATCTATACCTTCCGTAGATAATTCTGCAGATAATACGGCTGCAGCGATTAATTCACCGCATGCAGCGGCCAAATCTCTGGCTTCGCCGGATTTCGAGAAGGAGTCCGTAAGGGTTAGCAAATCGTCTGTGGAATAGGCGTCGCCTCCTCTTCCCATTGCAGAGACTACAACGATGACGGCACGGTGTTTCGACAATGCTTGTCGAATATGCTGGATACACTTTGCTCGTTGTTGTTGATTCTGCATGGCAATTCCGCCGAACTTCTGGATAATCATAGGATCCCAACTTTCTTCGTGACATTCTTCTTTCGCCTTTCATAGAATACTTTATGCTTCGTTTCATTATATTCTCTGACGAATAAAATGTTCGGGAAGGGGCGAGAGACCTTGCTTTTATCTGAATTACTTAAGGATTGGCCATGCACTATTTTACAGGGCTCAATTCGGCGGACAGTCGATGGAATCACGGAATCTTCAAAGAGGGTCAAGAAAGATTATGTATTTGTGGCAAAGAAAGGTGTTATGGCAGATGGAATGGCATTTATTGAAGAAGCGATAGTAAATGGAGCAAAAACTTTGGTAATTGATCGAGATAACCTAGATCTAACACGTATACCGTCAGAAATTACGGTAGTTCTCATACCCGATAGTTCGCTATTTATTTCATATGGAAGCGCGAAGTTTTCAGATAATCCTGCCGAAGAATTATTTATTATTGGCGTTACGGGAACAAACGGTAAAACAACAGTTAGTCACTTTATCGGCCAATTATTAAAAGAAATGGGGCATAAAACAGCCGTTATTGGAACGACAGGTCTTTATATTGATGGCAAGCTGGCAGAGTCGATTCAAAACTCCATGACGACGATTCCGGCTGAACAATTTCATCCTATTTTACGCAGATGTATTAATCAACAGGTGACCCATGTTGTTCTCGAAGCGTCTTCAATTGGGTTATCGACTAATCGTTTAGCACACTGTCCGTTAACTGTAGGTGTTTTTTTAAATATTGGAATGGATCACTACGCAGAACATGGAGGTAGACAGCCGTATATCGATGCAAAAAAACTACTAATTTCATTGGCTGATCAGCTTGTGATGAATGAAGATGACGAGACAATTCACGCTATAGGGGAGGAACTATCTGAAACACCTATTTATTTCAGCAGACGACATATTAATGGCAAGCTACAACAAAAGGTACTTCTCCCAAATCTAGGTCATCATAACGAAATGAATGCAAGAGCAGCTATAGCGGCTCTTACGGCGCTTGGCTATTCATTAGGCGTGATAAAACCTCACTTGCATGCGTTGCGACTACCGATTGGACGTTTGGAGAAATATGAAGAGGCGGGAGTTGAAGTGTATGTAGACTATGCACACACACCGGATGCTTTGCAAGCGGTGTTGGAAGCTTTGTCTGAGTCCTCCAAACGGTTGACTACTGTATTTGGATGTGGAGGGGAAAGAGACCGTGAGAAGCGTCCGCAAATGGGTGCAGTAGCTGCTCATTACAGTTCACATGTGATATTAACATCAGATAACCCGAGAACAGAAGAGCCATCCCAAATTATTGTGGACATTTTGGCAGGCATGGTGGGATTTGCAACACCTGTCGAAATCTTCGTCAATCGTCACCAGGCAATTCGTTACGCCATTACACAAGCGCAGCCAGGCGAGATTGTGCTCATTGCAGGAAAAGGACATGAACAAATACAACAAATAGAGAATCAGACGATGCACTTTTGTGATATGGAAGAAGTGAAGAAATCATTTAGTTATAGAAATACCAAAAACTAAAAATCTTAATGAATAGTCGAGGAAGCCGTTTTTTGTTATGATAGGTGTGATAGGAGGTGCGGCAATTGGTAATGATGACAGATGAGTGGATGCGAGTCATCGATATGGCGGAAGAACTTTCCGAGATGCTGCTGTGTTCTGAAGTGGTGAAAACCTATCAAGACGCACATGACCGTGTATATTCAAACGCTGATCTGCGAAAAAAGATCATTGATTTCACTAAAATGAAAGAACAATATGAGGACGTGCAGCGCTTTGGGCGCTATCATCCAGATTATAAAGTAATTATGAAGGAAATTCGTCTTCAAAAGCGTGAACTAGATTTACAAGATGAAGTGGCTGCGTTACGCCTGGCTGAAAATGACGTACAGGATTTGTTGGATGAAATAGGTATCCTAATTGGTCAATCCGTTTCTGAAGCTGTGAAAGTACCAGCTGGCGACGGGACTTTCTCTAACAGTTCTTGTGGAGGCGGTTGTGGATCAGGCGGCAGCTGTTCATGTTCAGCATAAATCATTTCATAAGAATGAGTAACCCCCTGCAGAAAAATCTGCAGGGGGTTACTCTTTTAAAATGATAGTAGAGAAAGAAGAAGGAAAAATGAATCGACGTTTCGGATAGAAGTTTGCCTCATGCGCTAACGACGAGTCATCTAGTCACTTTGTTTCTCTAATTTTCATTGAAGAACGTCAATAAGTGTTTTGGGTGACTTGTTATAAAACCGTCAACATCCAGTTTGGCTAGTTTCGGAAGTTCATCTGTCTCATTCAACTCATAAAATACCTTGATATTGAGATCTTGCAAAAAGCGAACAAATCCTTCTGAAGCCAGTGGGAATACACCGAGTTTTTCGGGTAGGCAGAATAGATCTGCGTTCGGCCGGTACAGGTGACCGAATTTGCTCGTGTAAGCGACGTATGCTTTTTTAATTTCTTCACTACCGGCACCTAAAGCAACCGAATTTTGCGCATATAGATTAAACCGATCAATTTGTTCATCGAATAGGCTAGTCACTACCACACGTTCAGTAGCATCCATTTCTTTTAGTAATCGCCATAGTTTGGAAGGAATTAAACTTCCTTCATACGTTGTAGGGCAATCACTCATAGAAACGATGAGTAATAGTTGAGGAAACTTTTCCAACAGTTCACGTAAAGACACAACAGATAGATCTCCATGCAAAGTATCAAATTCTTTAGCATTATTATATTCGGTAAGGAGTTCATCTACTGTATAGTCGGCGATTTCATTGGAAAGTAAAAGTTCTTGGTTAGGCACTAAAAGAATTTCTTCATCTTTCGTAAGTTGTACATCGACCGCGAATCCGTGAACACCTAAATCAGCTATTCTGGTATAAGCGGTAAGTGGGTCAACTTCTGCATCAAGGCACAGTTGCGCGTTAGTTAAAATAGCTACTTCTGAAAAACTTAGCGCTATCTTTTCAGCGCGGGGTTCTTGTTTTGCTATCACTTTTGAAGCCGCCCAAGCAGCTACACTGGCAGCCCCCACAGTTAATGCAACGTTTGTTTTCCTTCCCAATTTAAAACCTCCTCAATCTTATAGTAAATTCTCACTTTTTTGTTTAGCCGATGTTTATACTTCAACTGAACAGAAAATACTTGTATCCAGTCATCTTGTAAAAGAAAAGATCGAGTGGATTCAGATAAATGTCTTATTAAGTGTAACCTATTCCAGAGAAGGTGTGCAAACAAAGATTGAGGATCGGCCTGATATCACATATGTCCACGTAAACATTTCATATGCAAGGTTGCAGGGCTTTTCTCACCTATGGTATTGTATGGAGTAAGAAAGAGGGGGAGAATCATGATTGATCGACAAGGAATAATTGTCTATCTCCATCATTTAAAACAAGCAAAATCATTGCGCAAATTTGGGCACGTTCATTATATTTCAAAACGAATGAAATACGTTGTGCTTTACTGTGATATGGAAGACGTGGAAACGACCATCTCTAAGTTGGAGCGTTTGTCGGCTGTACGGAAAGTATTGCCCTCACAGCGTCCCTTTGTCAGCACAATATATGAAAATGCAAAGCCAGATAAAGCAAAAGAATATGATTATAAAACAGGCTTGTAACTTGCTGCCGCCTATTAATTAAGCGGCGGCAACAAGTGATTTAAACGTAAGATACCAGTAATGTATTGGTAAAACAGCTCGTTCTCAGCGAATTCGGAGGAATGTTTTATTTCCACTCTGACGGGCTTTTTATTCAATGACTCTGCATGCTCAACAAACAAGTCATAACGTTTCGATGGTTTCTCTGCAGAATACCGAATTCCTTCTCTGCAAATATAGATTGGCATGAAGTGATTATTATCAGTTGCAGGAGTAAGAGAAACAGCTAATGACAATTGTTCATTAGAATTGTGTTTGGATGAAAAAACATAGGACTTATGAATTCGGTGGGAGTTTGTAGACATTATTTCGAGTAATTCGTAGATGTCACTATAGCCTTCCCCTAGTTCGATAAAACGTTGTTGGATCATAATCAAGCGCTTCCTTTCAGGCGATTAGTAATGGTTCGTGTCCATCATACCATGTGATGAGGTGTTGTACGTTGAAAGTTATTATTAGGATACTGTTTCTTTTGGCGGCAGTAAACGGCGGACTCGTTTATTTGCATTACAGCCAATCGGTCAATGCAAATGGGGAAGGCGCGAATTCAGGTACGTATCGTCAGGAAATCGAAGTCATTAACCGGGCGGATGGATTGTACATTCGTCACCACTTTTATAACTTATCAGAAGGTAGACACGAGATTATCTGGCCGAAAGGAAGCGTAGAGCGCGGATGCGAAACAGAGGGTTCCTCTTCATGTGCTCGACTGAATGATTCTAGTGTGGCGTTTGAAGTAGGTGAACGTGATCAACAATCCATTGCTTATAAATTGCCGAAAAAAACACCCCTTACCGGGCGTAAACTATTTAAGAAGCCATTTGTGTTTCTTCAGAATGCAAAACCATTAACTACAGTTCTTCACGTGACTGATGAGCAAGGTATTGGTGGCATGTGGGTGACAGGGTTGGAACGTGTAGGAATAGCAAATAAAGAGCGGATTACCTATCGTTTATACCGTGGTGTTGGATTTGTAAATGAGCTGTATTGGCAACCACAAGATGTCCCGCTTGCCTATTCTTCAAACAAGCTGGCAATTTTCGGTGAAGGTATCGACAAAAAGTATAATGAACGACTAGTGAAAATGCTGGAATCCATCGGTGGAAGTCATGTAAGTGTAGTGTTAGCTTCAGATAATCAGCCGCTGTATGCCGAGCGCTTTATTGTGGAGAAAACGAACAATATGTCGCAAGTAATTAAACAAGTAGCCAGAATGAGTGTCCAGTCACGTTTTATTTTACAAGCGGACGAGCCATCTATGAGCAGCATGATTGCATCTATACTTGGAGACGAGCCTGTAGGGACAAAGGCGGAACAAGCAGTGTTTAGTCGTTTGAAAGAATCCATCTCAGCAGAGCAGTATCAACAATTCCGTCAAATTGTCCAGAAGAAAATAGGTAAAAAGCTTACATCATCGGATTTGGATCAGTCGTTATCCACGATACTAGCGTTTGACACTCAGTATTTTAAAATGACGATGAAGGAGCAGCGGTATAACTACCCATTCCTATTACTTGATCCACGCAGTGTATTGCTTGACGGAGAAAAAGTTCCAGAAGTGAAAGTCATCGTACAGGACGGTAAAAGTTTTTATCCTGCAGAAGAGTTATTGTCGAAGATGGGCTATTCGATACGTTCAAACGAGCAGTCGATTTATATCGACAGTCCAAATCGCACGTATCGTTTTTCTAAAGTACAACCTTTCTACATTATGAATAATCGCAAGTATGATTATACGGAAAAGCCCTATACGTCCATCAATAAAAAGTTATACTTTGATGAAAATTGGTTGCGACGAATCTTTTTAGTGTTAATTGATAAGTCGGAAGAAACCATTTCTATCGAACAAATTGAAAAGTTGATAAAGGAGATGGAAGAAGAGTGAGAGTCATTTCCGGTTCGAGAAAAGGTACGTCATTGAAATCCTTGCCAGGCACGTCTACACGACCGACATCAGACAAAGTAAAAGAGTCTGTTTTCAACAAAATCGGCCCTTATTTCGATGGAGGTACTGCTGTCGAGTTATTTGGCGGCAGTGGCTCCATTGCGATTGAGGCGTTATCAAGAGGAATGGAACAGGCAATTGTATTTGAAAAGAACCCTAAAGCGTGCGCTATTATTAAAGCAAATGCAGAAAAGTGCCGAATGGAAGAATGTCTGGGGATTGAAAAAAAAGATGCTCGACAGGCTGCTGCAATTCTTAAGCAGAAAGAAATCTCTATTGATCTGCTATTTGTAGATCCCCCCTATGCAACGGTCGAATACTATGATGTAATTAAAGACGTAATAGCACAAGGATTATTGGCAGAAGATGCGACCATCATTTGTGAACATGATAAGCACATAGACTTGCCCGAACAGTACGATACATATAGTCAAATCAGTTCTGCCGTTTATGGAAGTACGGCTATTACGATTTACAAGAAAAGAGGCTAACAGCATGACGCAAATTGCAATCGTACCAGGGAGTTTCGATCCGGTGACGAATGGACATTTAGATATCATAGAACGAGCAGCAAAAACATTCCAGGAAGTGCATGTTGCTGTAATGAATAACTCTTCTAAAAAACCATTATTTACAGTGGAGGAGCGCATTGCGCTTATTCATGAAGCTACATCGAAGTATGACAATGTCAAGATCGATACATCTTCAGGACTGTTGATAGATTACGCACAAGAAATTAACGCATCTGTTATCGTTCGTGGCTTACGTGCAATTTCAGATTTTGAGTATGAAATGCAAATCACGTCGATGAACCGGGTACTGGATGAAAGTATTGAAACGTTCTTCGTGATGACAAAGAGTCAGTATTCTTTCCTCAGCTCAAGTATTGTCAAAGAAGTGGCACGCTACGGCGGAGATGTATCCACGCTTGTACCGCCACATGTCAATGTAGCATTGAAGGGGAAGTTTGAAAAGTAAAGATATGTATATAAAAAATGATAGAAGGATGTCCTTTACGGGCATCCTTTTTTACATGGAATTAAGTGTAGCAACGAATAATTTTCTAAGTGTGAGTTAATAGTGAGTACGAAGGGATGGAAGCTCCAGCTGGCGGACGCTTTCCGGGGGAGCAATCTTGAGCCTCCTCGTTCGCTACAGTCCCTGCGGGGTCTCAAGATTACTCTAATTTCCCAGGAGTCGCCGCCAACTTCCGCTTCCATACTACTTATTGAGTGTAAGTACTTAGATCGCTCACTAGAGTTTGAGTGTGAATTGTTGTGGTGTCTTGACATATTTAAGTTCAAGTTCAGAAGTTCAATAACGAATACAACTTTTACTTCAATGCGCAACAAAAAGTATCTTCTACTTACATTGCGAGTAAAAGCGAAGCGTAAGGAGTACATCTCTGCACTAGCGACTGGTTGGCTCACCTCGAACCCTCTAAGAAAGCGTCCCCTACGAAGCACAAATCCACGTCCTAAATCCGCTGCCAGCTACTTCCTTTAATCGCATTTCCACTACTTCAATAGATCCAAATGAACAATACAGGCACGAGCAACGTGTTCCAGACCCTTGCAACCACATAAGGTAGTATTCGTATGCCAGCACTCTTGGCGATCGTCATGACCTGCATATGGATGCTCATACCGTTAATCGAAAGAATAGCCGCGATGAGCATCGGATAAATTGCTTCTCCGGCAAAATGCTCGGTAGCAGACTGGACGCCAGAAGTCATCTCGAACACAGCGAGCAATAACGTTTTTGTCACTCCCATATCGACAGTGAATACAGAAGATATAGAATGCGAAAGCACATTTCCGAGTGAAGAGAAGAAAATGACCGTCGTGGCCACTAACAATATGACGGATGAGCTATCTTTAATAGAACGTAGCAAAGGAGAAGTTTTGTGTGGCTGTTGAGGGATTACGGGTACAATTGTCTGCTGATACCGGCTTCCCACAATGGACATAGCCAATATGAAAAATATGATATTAGCTAGATGAATGGCGATCAACAACTTCCAGCCGCTTGTTGTGCTGCCGAATAATTCGTTACCAACAAAGCCAATAATGAACATGGGTCCTGGTGCATGGCAGGAAGCGACAAGCAAACTACTTTCGGCTGCTGTTATTTCTCCATTTTTCTTCATTTCACTAACCGTCACGGCGCCTACCGGAAAGCCGCCAAACGAACCAAGCACATAAGCTTTTATGTAACGACTCCATTGACTGCTGACGCGTTTGCTAGGCATTTTTAATAACCATTGCGTTAAAATAATATAGGGTAGCAAATAGGGAAGTAGCGCATGAGTGAATAATTGGGCGCCTGTTACGGCTCCTTCATGTGCGACATCGGGTTGCAAAATAAATAAAAAGATCAGCGCCCAGATGAAAAGTACGTTACTCATAGTTCGATACGGCAGGTTTGTAAATTAATAGGCATCTGTCGCACTCCTTCCTAATTTTTGAAATACATTAAAATCTACCGTAATATATATGTAGTATTCGTACAGGCTATTAATGGAGGTGAGCATTTATGAAAATGCGTAAATGGGGGATAGTGGCGTTAATCCTCGTGGTGGTAGCTGTTTTAGCACTTTATCCGTTAGATATGTATATTTCTCGACCAGGCGGAGCCTATGATTTGGCACCACTCGTAGAAGTAGTTGGCGGAGATACGGATGACGTGGGAACATTTAGTTTGATGACTATTGCAATTGGCAAGGCAACACCTGTAACGTATGCTTGGTCAAAGTTTTCAAATAAAATGAAATTATTGCCGGCTACTCAAGTGAGAAAGCATGGCGAAAGTGATGAAGAGTATGGAGTGCGTCAGAAAAAATTAATGACGGATTCTAAAACACATGCCATTTCGGTAGCGTTTGATAAGGCAGGATTGCCCATCGACAGAAAATTTACGGGTGTCTTTGTGGCGGGAGTATTACCGGCAGGAGCGTCAGCAGGAAAGCTTGAAGTGGGGGATGTCATTCAATCGATTGATCAACTACAGCTCGCTTCAACAGAAGCATTTATGCAAGAAATCAGTGGTATGTCTGAAGGTCAGAAAGTTCGTCTGCAAGTAGAGCGGGGACAACAGAAAGTGGATGTCCCAGTAGAATTAAAAGAACTTCCTGAGACGGATGGTCGAGTAGGCCTTGGGATAGAGTTCGAAGAGCAAGTCAGATTGGAAACAGAACCAAAAGTAGATATCCGTACAGAAGAAATCGGTGGACCTTCAGCAGGCTTGATGTTCACATTGGAATTAATGAACCGCTTGGTGGATGTCGATTTAACAAAGGGATATAATATCGCAGGAACTGGCGAGATGCTCGAAGATGGTTCAGTGGGACGGATTGGTGGAATAGATTTTAAAGTCATGGCAGCTGATCGTCAAGATATCGAAATATTTTTCGCACCGGACGATGAATTACCAGAAGAAGTGAAAAAGAAGAATCCGCAGCTTCTCTCAAATTATGATGAAGCGAAAGCAACTGCGGATAAAATTGGTACAAAAATGAAAGTGGTACCAGTGAAAACGATTGATGATGCATTAAGTTACTTGGAAAAGTTAAATGAAAAGTAAGTTATCACAGCAAAATGGGCGGTGTTTTAAAATCGAGACCTGGTTCTCTTTGAATACCACACATATAAATGTCTGTACTCTTAATATCCATCAGTAGTGATGGGTCCTTGTGAGAACCTGCGCGGCTTACAAGTGGCAAAGTCAATTCTTTTTTCACTGTGCGTAAATAACTTCTTCCGTTTTCAGACATACCTAGTAGCCGTAAATAAGATGGACTGGTGATTTGTGCGCGGGTCGATTTTCGATAACCAGTCAAAACATGTACTAGCATTCGTTGTATTCGTGTCCATGTGTAGCGTTTGGATTTGACGGCTTGCATGAACTCTTGGAATGTGGTGTGTTCTTTTGCAGCGCGCCATAAAGAAAACTCAATACCTTCCGTGATATCTGCAATGGATGCTAACTGTTCAGGCCCTTCACGAAGAATCACGAACCGAAGAAATGGGTAGAGATGATCCCAGCTTTGATGAGGCTGTTGATGAAGTAGTTTATAGGAAGATGAAGGCATAAAAAATTGCACGTGCTCGACATCGGTCGCAAACAATTCTTTGCGTATTCCTGTTGCGCTGGCAATAGAATCTTCAGGTAACGCTTCATCATGAAAATGTGTGCCTTTTCGCTCGAGAGTAACAGCCATCATGTTCGACTGAATTTCTCTTATGGCTTTCATATAATGAAAACCTAGGATGTTATTCGGTTCGGATAAATCAGCGAGTGGTTCATCCGTAGTGCGTGAAATTTCTTCATAAGCAATTCGCATTGCGTTCGGATAACTGATACCTTCTTGCATGGAACTCTTTATTGTTTTTTCATAAAGTTCATTATGTGTATTCATTGTGTCCAAACTATTCATAAATGGCGAGATGTGACCTTCTTCACTGCCAAAGCAAATATACTTGCATTGAAGGGCATCCAGGATTTGTATGGCCCCTTTCGCAAATTGAGGTGCATGGGCTGTGGAAAAAGCATAAGGTAACTCGATGACGAGGTCTGCACCACTCGCGAGGGCCATGCGCGTTCGTGTCCATTTATCGACAATCGCTGGTTCACCACGCTGAAGAAAATGCCCACTCATCACCGCGATGATGACATCTGCGCCCGTGAGCCTTTTTGCTTCATTGAGATGGAACAAATGGCCGTTATGGAAAGGATTATATTCGACGACAATACCAGTAGCAATCAATGAAATCCTCCTCTGTACTTGCGTATAATGAATTATACCGTTAAACTTATTAAGGTGACAAGAAAATATCTTGACATCCCATATTTAAAATACTATAATCAACATTGTTGTCTTGAGGTGATAGACATGAAATGGTCCATTCATCAATTACGGAAACATAGGCAAGGCCCGCTACTGTTTGACGAAGCAGTGAATTTGGATTCTGTGAAAAATCGGAATGAAGAAATTAGGGCAATTCAGCCTGTTCGAGTAAGTGGAACATGTACAATTGGTGAGAAAAAGTTAACATGCCGGCTTAAGTTAGAAGGTTCAATGACTTTGCCTTGTGCACGTACGTGGGAAGACGTCGATTATCCATTCTCCATTGAAACGGTTGAGCAATTCAGCTGGGACGAGGGGACACTTCAGACGGATGATGAAATTCATCCGGTTGATGGGGAAATAATTGATTTTACTCCTGTATTGGAAGAACTGATTTTGCTTGAAATCCCGATGCAAGTATTCTGTGAAAATGCAGATGAGATGCAGCAGGTGGAAGGCAAAGGTTGGTCCTATACAACCGATGAAGAATTGGAAGCGCAACGACAAGAAGCAGGAGAAAAAGTGGATCCTCGCTTAGCGGGATTGGCTAATTTTTTTGAAACCGATAAAGAGTAAACCCTTATAAGGAGGTGCCCACCAATGGCAGTACCAAAGAGAAGAACTTCTAAAACGAAGAAAAATATGCGTCGAACTCATTTCAAAATCGAAGCGCCAGGTATGACTACTTGTAACAACTGTGGCGAAATGAAATTGGCACACCACGTTTGCAAATCATGCGGACACTACAAAGGAAAAGACGTTGTAGGCGAATAATTTAGATTCTACACAACGAATGTAAGACTACCTTGAGACCATGGCTCAAGGTAGTCTTTTTTGTTTTGTACAAAAATGATATGCTAAATGAAAAAGGGGGAATTTTTTTGTCTTATTCTATAAACATTGATCAATCAATAGCTTATTTTACAATTAATCGTCCTGCAATGCGAAACGCGGTAAATTATGATGTCATGGAAGGGCTTGAATCCTTTCTAGATAAAATCGAGGATGATCCTGAAGTTTCTTTCGCTGTCCTTACAGGAGAAGGTGACTTGGCATTTTGTTCAGGCGGTGATCTTAGTGATTTTCACGGCTTTCAGACCGCGGAGGATGCATTTCCGATGCTGAGCAGGGGGGCTAGTATTTTATATCGAATCGCGACATTACCGATGCCGACAATTGCGCTAGTAAATGGTGCAGCGGTTGGTGGCGGTTGTGAACTGGCAACTGCTTGTGATTATCGTTTGGTTGCATCACATGCAAGAGCTGGATTCATTCAAGGTACGCTAGCAATTACGGCTGGTTGGGGAGGAGCCACACTATTATTCGAGAAAAACGGCCCACATGACCGTTTACTGCAGTTTACAAGTAGAGCGAGCATTCATTCACCTGAACAATTACTAGAGCTTGGCTGGGCAACTGAAGTGTATGAAGGGGATACACAAGCAGCGCTAGATCAATTTCTCGCTCCTCAGCTAAAAGTACATAGAAATGTACACCGTGCGTATAAATCCATCGCGACTAGGAAATGGAAAGCAAACGGGCTGGAGCACGCTATGCAAGAAGAAGCGCGTGTCTGTTCCGTTCTTTGGGAAAGTGACGCGCATCACGAAGCGGTTCAAAGATTTTTAACGAAAAGTAAGTAAACTTCCAGTCCCGACAGGCATACACTGTCGGGACTGTTTAAAATTTACTTGTAAACGGTTTCATGAATAAGATACACTATCTAGTAAAGATAGTATTTTCAGCAAGTGTCAGCACTTAGAATATAAGGAGTGATTGTATGCGAGAAGTAAAAGCAACTATGGCAGGGACGATCTTTCAGATTGAAGTGAAGGAAGGAGATACAGTGACGAAGGGACAAGTTGTCGTCATTTTAGAATCCATGAAGATGGAAATTCCACTAGAAGCTGAAGTGGATGGAACAGTGAGTAAGATCCACGGCACAGAAGGCGATTTTGTAGATGAAGATGAAGTGTTAGTTACCATTCAATCGTAACGAAAGGTGGGAAGTTCCTTGACAAACGAATCAACAAAGACTGCGTATAATGAAAAACTCCAAGAACTCACTGCTCACGTTATGGCGGGTGGTGCAGAAAAATATCATGAAAAATTAGAACAACAAGGCAAGTTATTCGTCAGAGAACGGTTACGGCTTTTATTTGATGAAGGTAAATATGCGGAGGATGGTAAGTTTGCGAACTGTGAAGCCAAAGATTTACCGGCAGATGGAGTGGTTACAGCTACGGGGAAAATCGATGGTCAAACAGTGTGTGTCATGGCTAACGACTCTACAGTTAAAGCGGGCTCTTGGGGTGCGAGAACAGTAGAAAAGATTATCCGTATCCAAGAAACGGCTGGAAAGCTTCGTGTGCCATTACTTTATCTAGTGGATTCTGCAGGTGCACGTATTACAGATCAGCTAGACATGTTCCCGAATCGTCGTGGAGCTGGCCGCATATTCCATAATCAAGTGCGTTTATCGGGTGTCATCCCACAAATTTGTCTTCTATTTGGGCCCTCTGCAGCAGGCGGTGCCTATATTCCGGCCTTCTGTGATATTGTCATCATGGTGGAAGGCAACGCCTCGATGTATTTAGGTTCGCCACGGATGGCTGAAAAAGTCATAGGTGAGAAAGTGACGCTGGAAGAAATGGGTGGGGCACGCATGCATTGTACAGTAAGTGGCTGTGGTGACGTGCTAGTAGATTCTGAGGAGCGTGCGATTGTAGAAGTTCGTAAATATCTCTCCTACTTCCCTGAGAATTTTGAAGCGCCTGCGAAATTTGCAGAATCTCGTGAGGTGAAGAAAGGGCGTTCATTGGAAGAAATCATTCCTGAAAACCAAAATGCTCCATTCGATATGCATGAGGCGATCGATCAATTAGTGGATGACAATAGCCTATTCGAAATCAAAAAGTTATTTGCACCGGAAGTCATAACGACTCTTGCGCGTATTGACGGACGTCCTGTAGGGATCATTGCGAATCAGCCCAAAGTTAAGGGGGGCGTGCTGTTTGTGGACTCAGCGGATAAGGTAACGAAGTTTATTACATTATGTGATGCTTTCTCCATTCCATTATTGTTCCTTGCAGATGTGCCGGGGTTCATGATTGGGACGAAAGTGGAAAGACAAGGAATTATCCGACATGGTGCGAAGTTGATTATGGCAATGAGCTCCGCTACCGTACCGAAGATTTCAGTCGTTGTACGTAAAGCGTACGGAGCGGGCTTGTACGCAATGGCAGGTCCTGCATTCGAGCCAGATGTCTGTATCGCGTTGCCGACTGCGCAAATCGCTGTCATGGGTCCTGAAGCAGCTGTCAATGCGGTATACTCGAATAAAATTGAAGCCATTGCAGATCCGAAAGAGCGAATGGCATTTATTAAAGAAAAGCAACAAGAATATAAAAAAGAAATCGATGTCTATAAAATGGCCTCAGAACTGATTATTGATGAAGTGGTTGCGCCTCATAATTTACGGTCCGTGCTCACTGAGAGATTTAGATATTATGAAACGAAACAAATTACGAATTCTTCGAGAAAACATCCTGTCTATCCTGTATAATAAAACGTACCAACAGAGACGCCTTCACTGGGTCTCTTTTTTAAGGAGGAAAACTATGCGATTTGTAGTGGTAGGAGCGGGATCTATTGGATTATTAATCGGTTCTTATTTAGCTCAACACCAAGCAAATGTCACCTTTTGGGTAAGACGAGAGGAACAAGCAAAGCAGTTACGTAGTGGTCTGGTGAGAGAGCCAGAAAAGTTTACATATGAAGTAGAGTCAACCATACATATTGAAGAATTGCCAACAGATGCGTTGTGGATTATTGCTGTGAAGTATGATGCATTGCCTATTGTACTCTCCGAAATTAGCGCTCTACCTATACAACCAAATTTATTGTTCATTCAAAATGGAATTGGACATTTGTCGCTGATTGAGCAGTATTCCCTTGGGCATGTGTCGTTCGCGACAGTCGAGCATGGTGCGGCAAGAATAGATGATCGGACAGTTTCACATAACGGTATTGGACCTATTAACATTGTAGAAAATGACAAAATTGCCCCAACTATACAATGGATGCAAGAAATTGACCCACAGAACTTTCCTATTACTAGGCAACAAAATGCAAAACAGTTATTATTTCGTAAAGTACTAATTAATTGTGCGATCAACCCACTGACGGCATTGTTGGAAATCAGGAATGGACAATTATTAGACAATCCTTACTTCCATTTGTTATTCCGCCAGTTGTGTGAGGAATTGCTCAACAACTTTGAAGAGTATAGCGATCTATTGAGCTATAAAGATATAGAAGAAGTATGCCGTAAAACAGCGGATAATCAGTCTTCTATGCTGGTAGATAGAATAAAAGGACGGAATATGGAAATTGAAACTATTTTAACAGCAGTGTTGAAAGAAATTAATCAAAAAGGTGGCAGTGCGCCGTTTTTGCAAATTCTTGAGACTGCACTGCTTGGAATAAACAGGAGTGAATGTGGAGGATGTTGACGAATATACTCGGAGCGTTATTATTGTTCCCTTTTATTATTTTAGTTGTATTAATTATTGTTGCAAAAAAAATAGGATTACCTAAGAAAAAGAGAATCGGATGGGCGGTAGACTGGACTACGCCGTTTATGGTTCTTACCGTTTTAATTTTGATTCGTGCGATTTGGGATGTTTGGCTTCCTATCTTGTTAATCGGAGTATTGTGTTTGATTGCTATCGGATTTGCAGTTATAGAACGATCTAGGGAAAAAGAATTTCGTACATCTTGGGTGTTACGTGGAACATGGCGAGCGTATTTTCTACTATTAACAGTAGCTTACTTTTTACTGTTCATTGTTGGAATTACGGTACAAATCATCCGCTACGTGAACTGATGAGTACTCATAAGCGTATCTATTCAACCTATTCGGAGGAGATGATATACTTGCGGTAGTATGTACATAAAGGAGTTTGTGAGATGGACTTGGACACAATGGAGTTGCCAAAAAAGAATAAATTGATGGAAGCGTATCGTCACGATCCACAATTTTTCCATAGATTTTTTGAATATGAAATGACAACTGTAGGGTATGAAGAAAGAGCAGAAGAATTACAGCGACGTTCTTTTCAAAGAGAGCAGCTAGCTGCTGCGGTAGAAAGTTATATGTTGCCATTTGGAATATCAGACTTGGCTGCTCAGTATATACAAGAGCTGTCTAAAGATGCGTTGGTAGTGATTGGCGGACAGCAAGCGGGGGTTTTAACAGGGCCTTTATATTCTGTTCACAAAGCTATATCCGTGATTTTATTGGCACAAAAACAACGAGAATTACTCAGGAAACCTGTAGTCCCAGTTTTTTGGATTGCTGGGGAAGATCATGATATCAATGAAATCAATCATACATATACTGCAAAGGCAGGAAAAGCGATCAAACGGCAGTTTAAACAACCTACCATTTTAAAAACGATGGCTTCAGACACGTATTATGATCAAAAGGAAATGACCGCGTACATTAAGAAGATTTTTAAAAGTTATGGAGAGACATCTTATACGCAAAAGTTGTTGCATGATGTCCTTCAAACCGTAGAACAACAACAGAATTTCACGAGTTTTTTCACTGCGCTGATGAATGAACTATTTACTGAGCATGGATTATTATTTATGGACGCAGCCTATAAACCATTGCGTCAATTGGAATCGCCTTACTTCTCACAGATGATTGAAAACTCAGAAGCCATGGCGAAAAGCATTTACTATACAGAACAACAGCTTCACGCTTACGGCTATGCAAAACCAATTGAATCGGAAGAGCAAGACGCCAATCTGTTTTATGTTCATGACACAGGCAGGGTACTACTCCGAAGAAAAGATGGCAAATTTGTCAATGAGCAAGCAGGAGTAACCTTTACAGAACAAGAAATGCATTATATTGCAAAAAACGAGCCTTGGTTGCTAAGTAACAACGTAGCTACAAGACCTATTATGCAAGATCTCGTGTTCCCTGTTTTAGCATTTGTCGGTGGACCTGGTGAAATTGCCTATTGGTCTTTATTGAAAGAAGCATTTCAAATCATGGGAATTAATATGCCCGTAATTGTACCAAGGCTATCCATTACTTTGGTCAACAGACAAGTCCAGGAAGCATTAAAGCTTACAGATATTACAATAACCCAAGTAATGAATCATGAACTACCGGAACTTCTAAGGAAATGGCTAGAGCAACAACGAGATGAACAATTCGATCGTTTGTTGACAGAAACGAAGAGTCAATTACAAACGCAATATGAACAGTTGCAGTCCCGCCTAGAAGCAACAGATCCAGGACTCATACAATTACTTAGTAAAAACTTACAATTCCATAATAGTCAGTTCGATTATTTACTGAAGAAAAAAGAGCAGTCGATTTTGCTTAAGCATCACGTGCAATACGAGCGTTTTCATGTGATTTCAGAACAGCTATTTCCAGAAGGTTCCCTGCAAGAGCGTCTCTACTCGCCATACTTTTATATGAACCAGTTCGGTGAAGGGTTGATTGACGAGTTACTAAAACAACCTTATACGTTTAATGGATCGCATCAGCTAGTCTATTTATAAGAAACCACTTAAACCCGTCATTCGTTCTATGAATGGCGGGTTTTGTTTGTGTGTAAAAGATTCGTTTGCAGATTATTTTTTGTGGGGGGATTGTCATTTCAGAGGAGATGCATTTCCATGGACTTGCGGAAAACAGATTTTCTGAGAGTTGAATCTCTTTCGTTGCACTTCGTGTTACAAAGCGAAGTAAAGGTTGATGTCTTTTTGTGGATGAACTGGATCTAAAAACAAACGTAAATAAGTTTAAATAAAACGCTATATCCCATACTAACTTCAATAAGTGATCTGTCGCCCACCCTCGCTTTCCCTGCAGACTTAAATCATCACTAACTGGAGCTTCTAGCCTTTCGTACTCACTAGTTGACTCTCCGATCGTTTCTGGAAAATGTTGATAGATGATAACTAGAGAAAATTGCGAAAAAAGTGGTTTTTTCGGGATACGGGGGAGAAAGTAAATCAGAAAGAAGTACTATTGACACATTTTAAAAAATATGCGAAGAAAAATGGCATAGTGGGTGGAGGAAAGTGGGGGGATGTGGTACATTATTTCATACAGTGGGGTGAATTATATGTTCATGGGTGAGTATCAGCATTCAATCGATATGAAAGGTCGACTGATCGTTCCTTCTAAATTTCGGGAGCTATTAGCAGAAGGCTTTATTTTAACCCGTGGACTGGATAATTGCTTGTTTGGATATCCACTGGATGAATGGCAAAAGCTTGAAGAAAAATTGAAAGCGTTGCCGGTTACAAAAAGAGATGCTCGTGCATTTACTCGTTTTTTCTTCTCAGGAGCATGCGAAGCAAGTTTGGATAAGCAGGGGAGAGTCAATATACCTGCAAACTTACTAGAATTCGCAAAGATTGAAAAGGACTGTATGATTATCGGTGTATCCAGCCGGATTGAAATCTGGTCTGCAGAACTATGGGAAGCGTATTACGAGGAGTCAGAGGAATCATTCAATGACATTGCAGAAAACCTTATTGATTTTGAATTTTGAAAGCAGGCGGAATAACCATGTTTAACCACACAACAGTATTACTGCATGAAGCCGTCGTAGGCTTGAATGTAAAAGAAAATGGCATTTACGTGGATTGCACACTTGGTGGTGCAGGTCACAGTGAAGAAATTGTCAAACTACTTTCATCTGAAGGACAACTAATCTGCTTCGACCAAGATATGACAGCAATTGAAGCAGCGCAAAAAAAACTAGCGAACTTTACAGCACAAGTACACTTCGTACATGCCAACTTTAAAGACTTGAAAAATGAATTAGCAAAATTGGGGATTTCTCATGTAGATGGAATTTTATATGACCTTGGAGTTTCTTCTCCGCAATTGGATACACCTGAGCGAGGCTTCAGTTACCATCATGATGCACCGTTGGACATGCGTATGGATACATCTGCGCCATTGACAGCTTATGAAGTAGTCAATGAATGGTCGTATTCAGATTTGGTCAGAATATTCTTCCGCTACGGTGAAGAGAAGTTCTCAAAGCAAATCGTTCGTAAAATTGAAGAAGCACGCGCTAATGCGCCTATACGTACAACGGGAGAACTAGCTGAGCTTATTAAAACAGGTATTCCAGCAGCAGCCAGAAGAACTGGAGGCCACCCTGCTAAACGTGTTTTCCAAGCGATCCGAATTGCGGTCAATGATGAGTTGGGAGCAGCTGAACAATCTTTAACTGATGCGCTCACATTATTACGTGAAAATGGTCGGATTAGCGTCATTACGTTCCATTCACTTGAAGACCGCTTATGTAAAACTATTTTCAAGGAAGCTTCTTCTATGCCGGAATTGCCGCCAAACTTACCTATTATACCTGAGGGCATGGATCCGGATTTTCGTCTTATTACACGAAAGCCGATCATCCCTACAGATGAAGAAATAGAACATAATAAACGTGCCAGATCAGCGAAGTTACGAATTATAGAGAGAAAATAGAAAAGGGGAATCGAGCCATGGGACTAGAACAACGGAACTTAAATACGTCACAGACACCGGAGATCGAACAACATACAGACCAAAACCAGCCACAGGTTGTGCGCCGTGTAAAAAAACGTTTTTCTAAGGGCGAAAAGATATTGTTCACTTTATTTGCAGCATTTACAATCGGATCTTCATCTATGCTCTTACAGACACATTCTGATATAAACGCTGTAAATAAAGAAGTGCAGTTGATGAATACTGAAATTGAAAATACTGCAAAACAGAATAATGAATTGTCCATTCAAGTGAGTGACAAATCCACTTACGAACGTATTTGGAAAAAAGCACAAGAGAATGGTTTGAACCTTAACGAAGGTAACGTAAAGGTCGTACCTGGACGATGAAGAAGTTTCGCTTTCAATGGGGAGCCTTTCTAATGTTTGTAGTATTCGGAGGGCTCTTTTTCATATTATTCGGCAGAATTCTTTTTATTCAGATGACGGGCCAAGTAGATGGTAAAGAATTAGCGAAGATCGCTTCTAACCAATATGAAAGAAATGCAGTTTTACAAGCAAGTCGCGGGGCAATTGTAGATCGAAATGATGTGCCGATAGCATCGGATACATTAAGCTACCATGTGGTGGCTGTAGTGAACGAAGCTGCAAGTAAAAACAGCAAAAAGAAATATCACGTAGTCGATTATAAAGAAACGGCGAAAGTTTTAGCGAAGTATTTGCCGCTAAAAGAACGTGAAATTTACGATAAAATGAAAAATGCTAGAGAAGGCGCATGGCAAATTGAGTTTGGTCGCGCAGGCAAAGATCTGAACCGCGAAACGATGATGAAAATGAAGGAAGAACTCGATAGGGAAAAAATATCGGGTATTTTGTTTGTAGAAGGTAAAAAACGATTCTATCCTAACGGTCGATTTGCTTCTTACTTAGTGGGCTTTGCCCAGAAAGAAGAATTGGAAAACAATTCAACCGTTACCAAAGGGAAAATGGGACTTGAAAAAACGTATAACAAGCAACTAACAGGTGTCGATGGAAAAGTGAATTATCAATCAGATGGTTGGGGGTATTTATTGCCCACCGCAAGCAAACAAATTGAAGAACCTCAAGATGGTCAAACGATTAAACTTACATTAGATAAGACAATTAGTAACTTCGTAGAAGAAGCGATGGATCAAGTTGAAGAAGAATATTCTCCGAAGAAAATGTTAGTTCTTGTGTCTAATCCTAAAACGGGGGAAATCCTGGCAATGAGTCAACGGCCGACGTTTAACCCAATGACGCGAGAAGGTTTGACAGAAAACTGGTTGAATGATGCAGTCGAACAGACGATTGAACCAGGTTCACCAATGAAAATGTTCACACTGGCTGCGGCGGTGGAAGAAGATAAATGGGAGCCGGATGAATATTTCAAATCTGGATCGTATCGAATCTACGACCGAGTGATTAGAGATGTGAAAGTGGATGGTTGGGGCACGATTACTTTCATGGAAGGATTGCAACGTTCCTCTAACGTGGGAATGGCATACTTACTAGAAAGAATAGGCGATCAGAAATTCATTGAATACGTTCATAAATTTGGTTTTGGTAAACAAACTGGAATCGATTTGCCAAATGAAGCGCCAGGTGTTGTGCTAGATAATTATCCGGCTGAACGATTGACTACTTCCTATGGACAAGGTTCTACAGTTACACCACTACAGATGATCCAAGCCGCTTCTGCTATCGCGAATAACGGTGTGATGATGAAACCATATGTAATCGACCAAATCATTGATCCGAATACGAACGAAGTGTTGGAGAACCATGAACCTGAAGAAAATGGCACACCAATCTCCGCGGCGACGGCTAAAGAAGTGCGTGAAATACTTGCGACAACAGTGACTTCAGAAAATGGTACTGCACAAAAGTATCATCTGGAAAATTACGCAGTAGGCGGTAAAACCGGTACAGCCGAACTTCCTAAAACAGAAGGAAAAGGGTATATGTCTGGCTCCGGGAACTACTTATACTCGTTCCTTGGAATGGCGCCGATTGATGACCCACAGCTCCTAGTTTATGTAACTGTTCAGCAACCTGAACTAAAAGCAGGAGAACTAGGGTCTGACCCAGTATCGAAAGTCTTTAATCCGATTATGGAAAACAGCTTGAAATATTTGAACATAGCTCCTGATGATGAACAAGTGATTCCCGTGAAAAAAGTTGGGGATTATGAAGGGGAAGATGCAGAAACGGCAGCTTCTTTGGCAGTCGAGGATGGCTTCCAAACCGTATTAATCGGGGAAGGTGGCAAAGTTACTAAACAAATACCAAAAGCTGATACTAAATTACCGGAGGACTCGATGGTTTTCTTGGAAACAAAAGGCGATACGACATTCCCAGACATGTCAGGTTGGTCTAAAAAGATGGTACTTTCATTTACAAACCTTTCAAAATTAGATATTCGAATCAACGGTGAAGGCTATGTTGTTGGACAAAGCGTAACCGAAGGAACGTCAGTAAACAAGAATGACCCAGTTGTCGTTGAACTTCGGACGCCCGAGCAGCAGTATAATAAAAAGAAAAGTAATGAAGATAAAGAAGAGAACGAAGAGGAGCAAATCATGGGCGGCTAATGTATAGCGCACGATTTCACAGCATACCTTAATAGAAAAAAAGGTAGTGAGTCATTGCGTTCATTTATTGATATGCAGTCCAAAAAACGTTTACGTGCAGCCTTCTTATGCTTTCTTATCTGTTTATTACTCGTTATAGGAAAACTATTCCACGTCCAAATCATCAAGCATGAATGGCTAAAAGAAAAAGCAGAAGAAAATTGGGATATTGAAATACCTTTTGGCGCTATGCGTGGAAATATTACAGACCGAAGTGGTAAGTTGATCGTTGGTAATAAACTAGCGCCTACACTGTATTTTATGCCAGCTCAAAATCCTGACATTTCCAACGACATACCTGCAATTGCCAAAATCCTTAAAATGCCACCAGAAAAGTTGGAAGAAAAGCTTAAGAAAAAAACATATATGGTGAAATTAGCTCCGGAAGGAAAAAACATCACGAAGGAGCAGGGGGATGAAATTACTAAACTGCAAGTAGCCGGCTTGTATGTAGGTGTAGATTTCGTCCGTCATTATCCATACGATGATTTATTGGCACGTTTGATTGGTTTTACCGGCTATGACGGTGATGGTTTGGCAGGTATTGAGTATGCGTATGATGAGATTCTGAATGGAACAGGGGATAAAGTGCGACTGTTCACTGATGCTAAAGGAATTGCATTACCCCATGTAGAGGATAGTTTCGAACACGGAAAAGACGGCTCGACCTTGGAACTGACTATCGATCTGAAAATGCACCAAATTGTAGAACGTGAACTGATCCAAGCAATGGAGAAATATGATGCAACACAGGCACTTGCAATTATAATGAATCCAAAAACAGGAGAATTATTATCGCTAGCATCCGTACCTGGATTTGATCCACGTGAATACCAATCAGCGGATTCCACTATCTATAACCGGAATTTGCCTGTATGGATGACATATGAGCCAGGTTCCACATTCAAAATTCTTACATTGGCAGCAAGTTTGGAAGAAGACGTCATCGATTTGGAGAATGAAAGTTTTTATGACCCTGGTTACAAAGTCGTTGCAAACGCCAGATTACGGTGCTGGAAACGAGAAGGTCATAAAGATCAAACATTTTTGGAAGTTGTAGAAAATTCATGTAACCCTGGATTCATTACGATGGGTCAGCGACTTGGTAGTGAAAGATTAGATCGCTATATTCGTGAATTCGGCTTCGGAAGCTCAACAGAATCAGGCATTGCTGGAGAATCGAAAGGTATTTTGTTTTCCAAGGAAGCATTTGGACCGGTTGAACAGGCAACCACTTCGTTTGGGCAAGGAATCTCTGTCACCCCAATCCAACAAGTGCAAGCAGTTGCCGCAGCGATTAATGGCGGTAAACTCTATAAACCCTATATTGTAAAATCAATAAAGGACTCTGAAGGTAAGACGATAAAAGAATTTGAACCTGAATTGAAAAGACAAGTAATCAGCGAAGAAACATCAGCTAAAGTGCGATACGCGCTTGAATCAGTTGTGGCAAATGGATCAGGTCGTAATGCTTTTGCAGACGGACTACGAATTGGTGGTAAAACAGGGACAGCACAGAAAGTAGAGAATGGTCGCTACAAAGATGGTGATTATATCGTCTCCTTCATTGGTTTCGCGCCTGCAGATGATCCCGAACTACTCGTGTACCTTGCTATCGATAGTCCAAAGAACTCCATTCAATTCGGAGGCGTCATCGCTGCACCGATTGTTGGACGGATTATTGAAGAAATTGCGCCGATTGCTAACATTGAAAGAAGAAAAGAACAGTTGGAAAAAGAATACCGATGGGGAGACGCGATAACATTCCGTTCACCCGATTTACTTGGAATGAATGAAAAAGAATTGCTGTCTCAAAATTACACGTTCAAAGTGAAGTGGCATGGAAAAGGTAAAAAAGTGATTCGACAGTTACCCGCTCCCAATACTTTGATGACCGTAGAGGACACAATTCATTTGTACACAGAATAAGCAGTACTTCATTGCCACGCAATTGATAGTAGAAGGAGAACTTAACATGACACTCGGCACTACAGTAACGATAATCGCTGTTTCATTTTTCGTATCAGCGATTATCGGGGTGATCATCATCCCATTACTTAGAAGGTTGAAATTTGGTCAAAGCATACGGGAAGAGGGTCCGCAAGCGCATTTGAAGAAAGCAGGCACTCCCACGATGGGCGGGCTCATTTTCCTTCTTTCCATATTAATTTCAACACTCACTTTATCTTACATAAACGACACATTAACTACTCATACGATTGTGTTATTGATCGTGCTGGTCGGTTTCGGAATCATCGGCTTCCTAGATGACTTTATTATTATCGTGGCGAAGCGCAACTTAGGATTGACATCACTTCAGAAATTAATCGGACAGATCATCATTGCGATCATTGCCTTTTTCTTACTGAAACTCGGACCATTCGAAACTACGGTAATGATTCCTTTTACGGAATTTGGAATAGAACTAGGTGTGTTTTATGTGGCGTTTTTGGTCTTTTGGCTTGTAGGTTTTTCAAACGCAGTCAACTTAACGGATGGGTTGGATGGCCTCGTTGGCGGTACATCGACTATCGCATTTTCTGCATTCGGAGTATTCGCGTTAGCGTATGAGCAAAACGATATCGCATTATTCGCATTCGTAGTAGCGGGCGCGATGCTTGGATTTTTATTATTCAACATTAAACCAGCGAAAGTATTTATGGGCGACACAGGTTCATTGGCATTAGGCGGGGCACTCGCTATGATTTCAGTATTGATCAAACAGGAATTACTGTTGTTGATCATCGGAATTGTATTTGTGGTTGAGACGCTTTCTGTCATCATTCAAGTCATCAGTTTTAAAATGACTGGAAAACGTGTCTTTAAAATGAGTCCCATTCATCATCACTTTGAATTATCAGGCTGGTCTGAATGGAAAGTAGTGATTGTGTTCTGGGGTGTGGCATTGCTAGCTGCCCTCGTACCGGTCTTCTTGGAGGTCATGTAGATGAAGAATACAGAACAATTCATAGGAAAAAAAGTACTTGTAGTCGGCCTAGCGAAGAGTGGAGTAGCAGCAGCAGGTTTGCTTCATCGACTAGGTGCGGAAGTGGTAGTCAATGACTCTAAGCCGTTAGAAGGCAATGAAGAGGCAATTGAACTTCAAACTCAAGGAATAGAAGTCATTGGTGGGGGGCATCCAAGTGATTTACTAGAACGACATTTTGACTTCATCGTGAAAAATCCGGGGATCCCTTATAGTAATTCATTGATAGCTAGTGCTGTGGAACGAAAAATCCCAATTTGGACCGAAGTGGAACTGACAGGTATTCTCAGTGAAGCACCGATTATTGCCATTACGGGTTCAAACGGTAAGACGACAACGACTACATTGCTTTATCACATGCTCAATATTGCAAAGAAAAAACCGTTGATAGCCGGCAATATTGGCACTGTATCTTGCACAGTCGCAGAAAAAGCGAATGCGAATGAAGTGATTGTACTTGAAGCCTCTTCATTCCAATTAGCAGGAACAAAAAGCTTTACTCCGCGCATTGCGATTTTTACGAATCTATATGAAGCGCATTTGGACTATCATGGATCGATGCAAGAATACTTGGATGCGAAGTTGCAAGTGGCTCGCAATCAAACTTCGGAGGAATACTTGATTTTTAATGCAGATCAAAAATTCATTAAAGAAGCAATAGAATCATTCGAATCTCAAAAAGTTCCTTTCTCAGTACTTGGAAAAACTAGAGAAGGTATTTCAGCAGATGAAGAATGGATTTATTGGCTAGGTGAACCTTTCATAGAAATTAAACAAATTAAATTACCGGGCCGTCACAATTTAGAGAATATCTTATCCGCAACAGCAGCGGCCATATTGTCGGGATGTGAAAAAACAGCGATAGAAAATGTTTTGAGTTCTTTCACTGGTGTTCGCCATCGCATGCAATTTGTCCGTGAAGCGAAGAGCCGTACAATATACAATGACTCAAAAGCGACTAATACATTGGCGACGAAAAGTGCACTTTCCTCATTTAAGATGCCAATCGTCTTGATTGCAGGCGGACTAGACAGAGGCCATTCGTTTGAAGAATTACGACCTTATATGAAAAATGTCCGTGCTGTCGTGACGATAGGGGAGACAGCAGAGCGTTTTGCAGAGTTTGCAATATCCTGTGGTGTGACAGAGACAGCCCAGGCATCTACTATGCAGGAAGCTGTGCAGAAGGCGTATGCGTGTAGCTGTGAAGATGATGTAATTTTATTATCACCGAGCTGTGCGAGTTGGGATCAATACAAAAGTTTTGAAATTCGGGGCGACGAATTTATTGATGCAGTAATGAAGTTGTAAATTCTTTGTAATAGTTGGAGAGTAAAATGAAGAACTGACTGATTAATTTGAGGAAGGATGCGAACGCTGGAGAGAACCTACCGAATAATCTTTTTGACAACCGCCTTACTATTGTCGCTGATTGGATTAGTTTTTGTGCAATCGGCAGGATCTTATTGGGGAGAAGTGCATTATCAAGATTCTTCTCCATTTATCGTCAAGCAAGGCATCTATATGATTATTTCTTTGGCTGTTGCGTATGTGCTGGTCAAAAGTCCGTTAACATCACATCCTAAATTTTGGACCTATTGTTATATTGCTTCGATCCTCATGTTGGTAGCGGTATTAATCCCAGGTATTGGAGCGGTGCGAAACGGATCTCAAAGCTGGATCGCGTTTGGTCCAATCAGTTTGCAACCAGCGGAATTCGTAAAGGTAGCTTTGCTTGGAAAATTAGCAAGCGGTATGAAGAAACATAAAGACAAGTCTTGGCAATGGCAGCATTTCGCTTGGATATTATTACCGGCAACTTTGATCATGTTGCAACCTGACCTTGGCTCTGCCGTCATCATGATAGTATCTGCTTTTGTCATTCTTTTCTTAGCGGGCTATCCATTGTCATTCTTTATCTTTCTTTTCGTCTCAGGACTCGGTGCTTTTATCGCACTCATTCTAGCTGCGCCGTATCGTTTGGATCGAATTAAGTCCTACATTGATCCGTGGAATGATCCTCTCGGTACAGGGTTTCAAAGTATTCAATCGTTATTTGCAATTGCGCCTGGTGGATTATTTGGTCATGGCTTCGGGAATAGTCGTCAAAAGTTTTTGTACTTGCCTGAACCTCAAAATGATTTTATCTTTTCTATCATCGCAGAAGAAATCGGCTTTATCGGAGCGGCATCTATCGTGTTGCTGTTTATCTTGTTATTCGCTTCTGCATTTGGCATAGCGATTCGACTGAACAACTGGAATTCGTTTTTAATTGTTACCGGTATGGTGTCCATGATTACTTTCCAAACGTTTTTAAATATGGGAGTCGTCTCAGGTTTGCTTCCTGTGACAGGAGTGACGTTGCCTTTCATTAGTTACGGAGGGTCCTCACTGTTGACCACGTGGCTTGCTGTTGGAACGATTCTACACTACTCTGCGAATAAAAGGGCAGGATGAAGGGAGAACAGGATGTGGAAAAAGTAATAGATATTGAAGATCGGATTCCATCCATGCGTAAAAAACGCAGAAGAAAGGCCAACATCAGCTTTCTTCTGCTCGTCGTGATATTCGTCCTTGTTCTTCTTGCCTTGTTGTATTTTCAATCTTCATTAAGTGATGTTTCGAAAATATCTATTAATGAGACTGTTTTACACGAAAGTGAGGAGTATAAAGATCAGAGTGGATTGTATAAGGGACAATCACTGTGGGGATTCCGTGCTAAAGATATTGAAAAAAATATCAAGGGGATTCCTGGTGTGAAAGATGCCGAAGTGAAACGAGATTTTTACAATGACGTTTCCATTCACGTTACAGAATGGGAACCGGTCGCTTATATAGAGAATCAAACACAATATGATCTATTGTTGGAAAATGGTGATCGCTTAGAAACGACTGATCCTGATATCCTTTCACATGCACCCATCCTAACTGGTTTTACCGATCCTGAAGTGACGGAACGAATGATCGATCAACTTCAAGAGATGGATAGTACAGTTTTTGAACTCCTCTCAGAGCTTCGTTATCAAGAAGAGGATAAAATTGACGTATTTATGAGTGATGGATATGAAGTACATGCAGTCATTTTAGGTTTTGCTGATAAAATGTCGTACTATCCAGATATCATTGCTCAATTGCCTAAAGAAGAAAAAGGCGTGCTAGACATCGAAATTGGTGTGTACTTTAAAACATATACAGATTTCTACAAAGAACCAGTACCGATAGATGTGGAGCTTCCACAGCCTGCTGAAGGGTCAAACGGAACAAAAGGCAAACCGGTCGAAGTAGAAATTAATAAGGAGGAAAAGAGTGAGCAAGAAACTGAAGAAAACTAGAGAGAAGCGCGGCAAGCAACTAGTGTTTTCCATCGTATTTCTAGTATTGGGCTTCATGCTTGCATTTTCCTATCGAACTATTGGCAGTAAACAACAAGTGTTGGATTCAGAGCAAACCAATTTATTTCAGCAAGAGGAACAGTATCGCGCGGATTTAATCGATCAGCAAGAAAGAAACAAGGAATTGACAAATGAGTTACTCGAGAAACAACAGCAAGTGCATTCGTATGAACAAGACTTCTCCGATAAAGAAAAGAATCATGCGGTTCTTGTAGAAAAAGCACGAGATTTACGATTATTGCTTGGAGATATTCCGTCAAAAGGTGCGGGGGTCAAAGTGACACTCGAAGATGCGGATTATGATCCATCAGTACAAAACCCGAATGATTATATCGTCCATGAAAGTCACGTTTTACGTGTAATCAATGAATTGAAAATCGCAGGTGCGCAAGGAATGACGATCAACGGGCAACGGATTAATTCGAATTCGTACATAAAATGTACAGGCCCTGTTATTATGGTTGATGGTAGAACGTTTCCAGCACCTTTTATTATAGAAGCAGTAGGGGATCCGAAAGTGCTGTCTCCTGCGCTACATTTAAAGGGTAGTGTCATAGATGGCTTGTTGCGAGATAATATCGTCGTCACACTAGAAGAAATGAAGGAAGTTCAACTGCCTGCGATTCGTGACGAAGTATGATGGATTGTGGGGGGGTAGAGTGAAGCAAAAAACACACTGGAAGTTCACGTTGATTCTCGGTATAGTGGGATTTGTATTGGCTTTACAATATAATTCAATGAATACTACATCTCCACGGGACACACGGGATTTATGGGCGATTCGTAAAGAATTATCAAGTGAAAAGAAAATTCACTCTGAACTCTTGGAAGAGATCAGGGGAATTGATCAGACGCTTGCAGCTTATAATGCTTCACCTGAAGCCAATGCAGCAAGTGTATTGCAAGACACGTTGGATAAATTGTATAAACAAGCGGGATTCATGCCGACCACTGGTCCAGGATTTGTAATAGAGGTTGCGCCATCCCCAGAAAGTATTGCGTTCGGTTATGAAATAGAGCCAGTATCATCTGAACTGCTGGCTTGGTTTATTAATGTGGTGAATCAACAACAAGGTAATGAATTGGAGATTGATGGCAAGCGCTTTACTACTTTGAGTTGGATCCGGGAAATCAATGGTAATCTGACAGTCAGTGGAGAAGTGGTTTCTACACCACCGTTCGATATTAAAGTCGTCTCACCTACGAAGGAAGCAAGTGAAAAATTGTACAATCAATTACTGACCACTACCATACAAGATGAGTTTTATTTGGACGACTTAATTTTGACAATTAGTGAACCAACGGACCGCATTACGTTACAAGGCTGGACGGGCGGTTTTGAAAATCGATTTTTAAAAGAACAAACAAAGGAGTGATGACAATATGTGGCTACCCTTACTTGGGCTCCTCCTTGGCGTTTCTCTAGGTTTGCTCTCGGATATACAGATCCCGCAAGTATATAATAATTATTTAACTATTGCGATTCTCGCTGCATTTGATACACTATTTGGTGGAATCAGAGCCTATCTTCAGCAAGTGTATGACGACCGAATATTCGTCAGCGGATTTTTCTTCAACATACTATTAGCAGCAGCACTTGCTTTTATTGGTGTACACTTAGGTGTAGATTTATACTTGGCAGCAGTTTTCGCATTTGGCGTACGATTATTCCAGAATATCGCGGTCATCAGAAGAATTCTGCTTGCGAAATGGACGGGTAGAAACAAAAATCCCGACACAAATGTGTAATATTAAATGTTTTTAGAAGAGGGTGTTGAAAATATTTAGACAAAGCAGTCATAATACAATAGAATGGAAGTTACTAGTTACATTAAGGAGGTGTCAATAATTGAGTAAATCAAATCATTACGTATCACTTGATATAGGATCATCCACAATTAAAGTTTTAATTGGGGAGATGGATCAAAATGCCCTGCATGTAATCGGTGTAGGAAATGTACAATCTGCTGGAATTCGCAAAGGAACAATTATTGATATTGATGCCACTGTCCAGTCAATCCGTAAAGCGATTGAACAGGCTGAAAGAATGACAGGCTTAAAAATTGAGGAAGTAGTTCTTGGCATACCTGCAAATGGTGTCCAGTTCCAAAACGTCAAAGGCGTTGTGGCAGTGAACTCTGAAAATCGTGAAATTACAGATGATGATCTAGAAAGAGTTATGAAATCATCACAAGTAATGAATGTTCCACCTGAAAGAGAATTCGTCAATTTAGTGCCAAAGCAATTTATTGTCGATGATTATGATGAAATCACAGATCCCCGTGGTATGATGGGAGTAAGATTGGAAATGGACGCAACGTTAATTACGACGTCCAAAACTCAACTACATAACATTTTACGCTGTGTAGAAAAAGCCGGTTTACAAATTCGTGAAATTTATTTGCAACCATTGGCGGCAGGTACATTCGCATTATCTGAAGATGAAATGTATCATGGAAGTGCCTTTATCGATATTGGCGGAGGGTCAACTACGGTTTCGGTATTCGCTGAAAATCGTTTGATCAGTACGTCTGTATTACCAGTTGGCGGAGATCATATTACAAAAGACTTATCAATCGTCTTAAAAACACCTACAGAACAAGCTAGAATGATTAAGCATCAGTATGGACACGCTTATTATGATGACGCTTCGGATGAAGAATTATTTGAAGTACCAGTAGTAGGTTCAGATGCAAAAGATCAATACAGTCAGCGTTATATCTCTGATGTGATCGGTTCACGTCTTGAAGAATTGTTTGAATTGATTCTCGAAGATTTGTATGCAACAGGTATCCGTGACTTGCCTGGCGGGATCGTGATCACAGGCGGTACAGCTAAGCTGGACGGAATATTGCAGTTGGCTCGTGATGTCTTTAAAACAAGAGCTAGATTATACACACCAGAATATATTGGTGTCCGTGAGCCGATGTATTCTACTGCGGTTGGCTTGATTCGCTATGCGTATATGGAAGATGTGTTCTTTGGTTATGAAGAAGAGCCAGTTGGTTCACCTCAATCATCAGACTCCATTTATGAAGTTGCGGAACCTTTAGCTAGGCCAGTCAAACCGAAGAAGGAAAAAAGTCAAGGATTCATGAAACGCGCTAAAAAAGTATTCGACAATTTCTTTGAGTAAACATTGTGTTAGGTGGGAAATTGCAGATAATTTAGAGGAGGAAAATCAATGCTTGAATTTGAGACGAACATAGATGCATTAGCGGTAATTAAAGTTATTGGAGTAGGCGGCGGCGGAAACAATGCGGTCAACCGTATGATTGAACATGGAGTGCAGGGCGTAGAGTTTATCGCGGTAAACACGGATGCTCAAGCATTGCAATTATCATCGGCTGAAATTAAACTACAAATCGGTGAGAAGCTTACTAGAGGACTAGGCGCAGGTGCTAACCCTGAAGTAGGAAAAAAAGCAGCTGAAGAAAGTAAAGAGCAGATTGAAGAAGCTCTACGTGGCGCTGATATGGTCTTCGTTACAGCTGGTATGGGAGGCGGAACGGGTACGGGTGCAGCACCAGTTATTGCTCAAATCGCTAAAGATATTGGCGCATTGACTGTAGGTGTGGTTACACGTCCGTTCACATTCGAAGGAAGAAAGAGATCTACTTCAGCAGCTGGTGGTATCGCAAGCATGAAAGAAGCAATCGATACGCTAATTGTTATTCCAAACGACAAATTGCTTGAGATTGTAGATAAAAACACTCCAATGCTTGAAGCGTTCAGAGAAGCTGACAATGTATTGCGTCAAGGTGTACAAGGTATCTCTGATTTGATCGCAGTACCTGGATTGATCAACCTCGACTTTGCTGACGTGAAAACAATCATGTACAACAAAGGTTCTGCATTGATGGGTATCGGTATGTCTACTGGTGAAAATCGTGCAGCGGAAGCAGCGAAAAAGGCTATTTCTAGTCCGTTGCTTGAAACATCCATCGATGGAGCAAAAGGTGTCTTAATGAATATTACAGGCGGCTCGAACTTGAGTTTGTTTGAAGTCCAGGAAGCAGCAGATATTGTTGCTACTGCATCAGACGAAAACGTCAATATGATCTTCGGTTCTGTTATCAATGACGACTTGAAAGATGAAATCATCGTAACAGTTATCGCGACAGGATTTAACGAAGAACAATTAGCTCCTTCAAGACAAAGAGGTGCTGGTGTAACGGGTGGCATTCGCCCACAACGACCTGTACAACAGCAACCGCCAACACAAAGCAGATATGAAGAGCAACCACGTTACGAGCAACAATCTGAGCCGAGACAGCCACAGGTTAATCAGCATCAGCACGAAGAACAACTGGATATCCCAACGTTCTTACGTAATCGTACGCGTCGTAAATAATAAATAGAACAAGCTTCCCGCAGGAGATGAACTTCTCATGCGGGAAGCTTTTTTATGTTTGTTTAAGAGTGATTACGCTAGGTGCTTAAAAATATGTCGAAGATTTTATCGTAAACCATCCAAAGCCCGACAGGTTTTTCATTAAAGCCATGATAATCTGTTTGTAAGGAGGCCGGCATATGTATGGAGAACTGATGATAGGGATCAATATGCTCTTTAACTACGCCATCCTATCATTCACTAATAAAGTTGGAAATCATCAAACGAGCAGGAGGAGGTTATGGAGCGCAGCATTTCTCGGAGCCTTCTTTATTACGTTGTTCCCGTATTCTGTGCCAGCGATGATCTTCACTTTCTTAGGAATGACGTATATTGCATTTGGACAAACGTTTGGTAGTTGGAAAAGTTCGATCCTCGCAGTACTGATCGCGGCTTTTTTTGCAGGAGGAATGTTGACCTTGATCTACGCACAGATGAGTATCAGCGTAAATCAGAGCTTTTTATTCGTGGCGATTGGTCTAACCTATCTTTCGTTATACATCGTGAAGCATAAATGGATTGATACACGCATGATGAATAAGTTAATGAGCTTCACGCTCGATTCAGAATTGAAATTATGGGGTGAATCAATTCCGCTTAAGGTATTCATCGATACGGGTAATCATTGCGTAGAACCATTATCAGGAGACCCTGTACATTTTATTGGCTATCAGGCAGTTAAAGAACAGTTGCCAGACGACTTCGCTTCAGCACTAGAATCCTGGAATCCTGAAAAATCTCCAGACTTGGCCAGTTTCCCTGCCACTTATCAAAGAAGTCTTCGGTTAATACGTTTACAGACTGTTCAAGGAGCTTCGTGGGCTGTCGGAATCAAGTACGATAGCTGGTTGCTCGAAGGAGAGTTATTGCCTGTAGGATATATCGTCTTGACGAAAGAGCAGCGTCAATACCCTCAAGGTGCGGCAGCTATTTTACAAATGAGTGCGATGGATGTACTAAAAGATGAAGGGAGAACGGCTATATGTTGAATGAAGTAAAAAAATGGGTTTCTTATATTGCGGGATTCTTTAGACGAAAAGGCGGCATATTTTATATTGGTGGACATGAATCCCTTCCTAAGCCTCTCGATAAAGAGCAGGAAGCAAAAATGATTGCAGCATTAATGAAGGGTGACCCAGCTGCACGTGACACATTGATCGAAAAGAATTTACGTCTCGTTGTCTATATCGCAAGACGCTTCGATAATACGAACACGAACATTGAAGATCTTATTAGTATAGGAACGATTGGACTAATCAAAGCAATCGAAACTTTTAAAGCGGATAAAAACATTAAGCTCGCGACATACGCTTCCCGTTGTATTGAAAATGAAATTTTAATGCATTTGCGTAAAACAAATCGAATTCGTTCAGAAATTTCATTTGATGAGCCGTTGAATTCAGATGCGGATGGAAATGAGTTGCTTCTATCAGATATCTTAGGTACAGATGAAGATATCATTACAGACGACGTAGAGAAAAAGCTGGAGCGTCAATATATGATTGATGCCATTTCCATTTTAGATGAAAGAGAACGTTATATTATGGAACAGCGATTCGGATTAATGGGAACGAATGAAATGACGCAAAAAGAAGTGGCGGATCTTCTTGGTATATCGCAATCTTATATATCTAGACTGGAGAAGAAAATAATTTCTGAGCTACGAGATCGACTAAATCAGCCCATTTCATAACTGGACTTATCGGCAGAAATTGGCGATTCGTGAATTCGCATATTCTAAAGAGTTGAGGACACACTACTCTGTACACTCACCTATAGAATGCGGAGGAAGAGCCAATGGTACGTACAAGAGTAGAGATTTGTGGGATCAATACGTCCGAGCTGCCTTTATTAACTGCAGATGTGATGAAAGAGACATTCATCCGTTTGCAAAGCGGTGACGAATTTGCCAGAGATGAATTGGTATTTGCGAATTTGCGTCTCGTACTTAGCCTTGTTCAGCGCTTTAACTATCGTGGAGAGCAGGCTGATGATTTATTCCAGGTTGGTTGTATTGGGTTGTTGAAAGCCATAGACAATTTCGATTTAAAACATAATGTCCGGTTTTCCACCTACGCTGTGCCGATGATCATTGGAGAAATCAAGCGACATCTTCGTGATCACCATGCTGTTCGTGTATCCAGATCATTACGTGATATCGCGTATAAAGCCATCAGGGCAAAAGAACAATATGTCAACGAACATCAACACGAACCAAGAATTTCAGATCTCGAGAAGATTACAGGTATACCGGAAGAAGATATACTCTTTGCCTTAGATGCCATACAAGACCCTATGTCGTTGCACGAGCCAATGAATAGCGATGGCGGCGATCCGATTTATATGATGGACCAGTTACATGATCAGAGAGTATCTGAAGACCGCTGGATGAACTATGTGTCCATTAAAGATAAGATGGGCGAGCTGGACGAACGTCAACAGCTAATCGTCTCCAAACGATTTTACCTCGGTCAGACGCAAACCGAAATCGCCAAGGAGCTCGGGATCTCACAAGCGCAAATCTCGAGAATTGAGAAGCATGCGATGGAACAGATTCGGCTTGGGATTGAGCAGAAGAAGTAATAGATTTCAACTGATGTATATAAGACTGTCCTTCACATTATTACTTGTGAAGGGCGGTTTTTTGTTTTGTTAGCGAAGCGAGTGTGCGCCTATAACAATGATTAACGTGTGTGATCGTTGGCGGCATGATAGTATCCTACACCCTATAACTATCACGTCAAGCGCTCATTAATTCGCCTAAGTGATCATAATAAATGTATAAGTGCTCATTAATCACCATAATCGATCATACTTAGTCGGTGAACGCTCTAAATAGCCAATAAGTGATCAAACAGCCTTCATAACCGCTCATTAAGCTTTTGCTCTATACCGTACATGAACTTATACATAGAATGTTAAAAAGCTTCACTATTTAAAATGAAGTCCGGAACTAATTACGGTCTAACGTAACGATGTAAGTGTAAGAGGTGGCGACTTCCAGAGGACCAGCGCAATATTTCACTTTGAAGTCAGTTTTCCTACGTTCTCATTAAAACTCACTATGCATAGTATGAAAGAAGGAGGGGAAACTATGCGTTTTTCCAGCTTGCAGAAAAAAGAAGTCATTGAACTGAAAAAAGGTTCTTTCCTTGGTTTTGTTCAAGATGCCACAATTGACATCGAAAAGGGTCAGATTGCGCAACTTCATATAGGCGAACTTGAACGCTCCTTTTTCTCAGACAGCAAGTCAAAGGGTGTTCAAAAAATCAATTACAAAGACGTCATGACGATTGGAAAAGATATTATCTTGATTGAGAATAAACGTCTCAACTAATGACTTATCGTTGATATATAATGCCCTAATTGATACAATGAAATAAAGATGATGAAAAGTAGTGATAATATGGAACAAGTAGAACAACGACTAGCAACTATACAAAAACAAATAAACGAAGCATGTGAAACGTCAAATCGCAGCTCGAATGACATCACGCTAATAGCTGTCACGAAGCAAGTATCTTCCGCTAGAGCGCAATCCCTACTAGACATTGGGATTACGGACTTAGGAGAAAATCGTCTCGAAGGATTGCTCGAAAAACAAGAAGCGATTGAACATCGGGTAAATTGGCACTTCATCGGGAACTTACAGACGCGCAAAGTTAAAGAATTAGTCAATACGATTGACTGCCTTCATTCTTTGGACCGGTTAAGTCTTGCGAAAGAAGTGAATAAGCGGGCAAGTAAGCCGCTAGATTGTTTTGTACAAGTCAATGTATCAGGCGAAGAATCTAAATCCGGGATCACTCCGGATGAAGTAGATATGTTCTTTGAACAATTGGCAACTTACGAAAATATTCATGTAATTGGACTCATGACAATGGCGCAAAATACTGATGATGAATCTGTAGTTCGCAACACATTCCGTTCTTTACGTGAACTACGAGACAGAATCGCAGCTAAAGAATTGTCTTATGCACCGTGTACCAAACTGTCCATGGGAATGTCTAATGACTTTATAATCGCGATAGAAGAAGGTGCAACGCATATACGTATCGGCACTGCATTGGCCGGGTCAGAAAGCGGGGAAACTGAATGAGCCTCAAAAAACGACTGGAAAAAATGTTTTGGGTACAGGAAGAAGACTTAGTTCAACAACCGAAAGCTCAAAATAAACCAACAAAAGGTGAACAAGCAATGGCTCGCAAAGAGATGAAGAAGTTAGGTGGTAAGAAACGAGCTGTCAATAGTCGTCCTCAAGCATCTCAGCAACCACCATCGTCTACACAAGCGCCAGTGATTAGTCTACAAAGTCTTCAAAAATCATCAAAAGTCATTCTACTCGAGCCGCGTTCATATGCAGAAGTAGAGGATATTGCAGAACATCTAAAAAACCGCCGTTCTGTCGTAGTGAACTTACAGCAGATAGAACGGGATCAAGGATTTCGTATTATTGATTTCCTGAGTGGTACAGTTTATGCCCTTGGTGGCGACATTCAACGAATTGGCGCAGATATATTTTTATGTGCACCCGACAACGTAGAAGTAGCCGGTAAAATTACGGAATTTCTATCAGAACAACAAGAACGATAGGCTACGCAACTTAGAACTTTCAACCAATGAAAGTCGAACAATTTGAATGAGGTGTACATGTTATTATGATCGCATTATTAAATAATTCTTATTTATTGATCTCTGGAGCCCTACAATTATATTCTATCCTGTTGGTCATTTATATTTTAATGTCATGGGTTCCTTCTACTAGAGAAACCAAATTTGGGCAGCTTATAGCAAAAGTAGCAGAACCTTATTTAGGTTTTTTCCGTAAGTTCATACCGCCATTTGGTATGATTGATTTTTCACCGATTGTTGCATTACTATCATTACAATTAATTAGCCGAGGGATTGGTCAGATTTATTTAATGATCTTCCAAGCATTAGTAAATTAAGTATAACCTTAACTGAAATTGGAAATCCTCACAAGGTGGGGATTTTTTTATATAAGGAGAAGAAATAGAATGGATTCGATATTTCAACATTTTCGTAAAGAAGAACAACCGTTTATTGAAAAAGTAAATAGTTGGGTTAAAGAAGTAGAAGATACGTACGCACCTAAGCTAACTGAGTTTATGGATCCACGTCAGCGCTTCATAACAGAATCAATTGTGAGGAATTCAGATCTTACGTTGACGGCTGAAGGTGGTTTTCACGATGCGGAACGCCAGCGTGTGTTAATCTACCCTGATTATTACACTCCGACCAAAGAGGATTTTCAAATCAGTATATATAAGGTGAACTATCCGCAGAAATTCGTCACAATGAAGCATTCCCAACTACTTGGATCTTTACTGTCTGTTGGAATTGAGCGTTCGCGGTTTGGTGATATTCAACTAACCGAAGAAGCAGTACAATTTGCGGTTGCTCAGGAAGTGTCTGAATACATCCATGTCCATTTCACCCAAGTCGGCAAAGTGAAAGTTTCGGTAGAGCCAGTTCTGATCACAGAAGACTTCATCAATGTAAAAGAAGAGTGGACGGAAGAGCTTCATATTGTCAGTTCATTGCGTTTGGATGTAGTTGTAGCGGCATTAACAAACAGTTCAAGAGCTAAAGCTTCGTCACTTATTAAGGCGGAGAAAGTAAAAGTGAACTGGGCTATGATTGATCAACAAGCATTTGAAGTAGAAGAATATGATGTTCTATCCATCAGAGGATATGGCCGCTTTAGAATCATGAGTATCGAAGGCCGTACAAAGAAAGATAAAATTCGGGTGATGATCGGTGCGCTAGTCTGAATTGAATCCTTGATAAATTAAGAAAAGTAGTGTTTAATCAAGTAGTAAACACAATCACACTGTGAACTATGTAAGCATACTGAAAGGAGAAAGCGTATTATGGCTTTAACCCCTACGGATATACATAACAAAACGTTTAATACGAAATTTCGTGGCTATGATGAAGATGAAGTGAATGGTTTTCTAGAACAACTGATGAAAGACTATGAAAATGTACTAAAGAAAAATGAAGATCTTGAAAAAACGGTTTCTGATAATGAAGTAAAGATTACTCACTTTAATTTAATAGAAGAAACGATGCAAAAATCGATTCTAATTGCACAAGAAGCTGCAGAAGACGTTCGTAAAAATGCTATTCAAGAATCAAAGTTAATCATTTCCGAAGCAGAAAAGAATGCAGACCGTCTTGTGAATGACGCACTCGCGCAGGCAAGAAAGATTGCTCTTGAAGTGGAAGTGTTGAAGAAACAGTCAAAAGTATTCAAAAGCCGTTTCAAGATGATGGTAGAAGCACAACTTGATATGATCAATACAGAAGATTGGGACGACCTATTGAAGTATGAGTTGGATACATCCAGCGTAGAAAGTGTAGCTGAGCAAGAGTTAGATATTCCGAATGTAGACAGTCTAGACGAAGAACTAGTTAAGAAGAAGGAAGAAGCTTGACAACTTCCGAACACATTTTTATAATGAAAAGTAAATCAAAACGAAGAAGCGTTGACGGAAAGAGTACTTTCTGATATTGCCCATAGCGAGCCGGGGGCGGTGTAAGCCCGGTGGTACATCAAAAAGGAAAATCACTCCTGAGCTAGAACCTTTATGTAAATCTTGGTTCTCGGTATCACACTGCCGTTATTAGTGTCTAAGCGGCAATTGCTTTATGCAATTGCAAGTAGGGTGGTACCGCGAGAATGAACCTCGTCCCTTTTTGGGATGGGGTTTTTCTGATTTCTCAAGCGTAAGAGTGCCTGGAACTAGTTGATTTCATTTCTACAGAAAAAATGAATCACCCATATTTTAAGGAGGAATTATAATGGAATATAAAGATACATTGCTTATGCCAAAAACTGATTTCCCTATGCGTGGCAACCTGCCAAATAATGAGCCGAAAATGCAGGAAGAGTGGAATGAAAAGAATATCTATCAGCAAGTGCAGGAACGTACTGCAGATCGTCCGTCCTTCATATTGCATGATGGACCTCCCTATGCGAACGGTGACTTACACATGGGTCACGCACTTAACAAAGTATTAAAAGATTTTATCATTCGTTATAAATCAATGTCTGGCTTCCGTGCTCCGTATGTACCGGGGTGGGATACACATGGTTTGCCGATTGAGCAAGCACTTGTAAATAAAAAAGTCGATCGCAAGAAAATGAGCACGGCTGAATTCCGTAAAATGTGTGAAGAGTATGCACTTCAACAAATCGACAATCAACGTACGCAATTTAAACGTTTAGGTGTTCGCGGAGATTGGGACAATCCATATATCACGTTGAAGCCTGAATTTGAATCTCGTCAAATTCAAGTATTTGGTGAAATGGCTAAAAAAGGATATATCTATAAAGGATTAAAGCCTGTTTATTGGTCACCTTCAAGTGAGACAGCGTTGGCAGAAGCAGAAATCGAATATCAGGATAAAAAGTCTGCATCTATTTATGTAAGCTTCCCAATCCAAGACGGAAAAGGTGTACTGGATCATGATGTGAAGTTCCTGATCTGGACAACAACGCCTTGGACAATTCCTGCAAACTTAGGAATTTCTGTTCATCCTAAATTTACGTATGCAGTAGTAAAAGTACAAAATGAGAAATTTGTAGTAGCAAAAGACTTAGTGGAGTATTTGGCGAAAGAACTGGAATGGGAAGAGTACTCAATCGAAAAGGAAATTCAAGGTGTAGAGCTTGATCGCATCGTTGCGAGACATCCATTCTATGATCGTGATTCATTAGTTATGCTAGGTGAGCATGTTACTGCAGATGCTGGTACAGGCTGTGTTCACACAGCACCAGGTCACGGTGAAGATGACTTCTACGTGAGTAAGCAATACGGAATCGATGCATTATCTCCAATTGATGACCGCGGTGTCATGACGGAAGAAGCACCGTTCTTCGAAGGTATGTTCTATGAAGATGCGAATAAAGCAGTGACTGAAAAACTGGAAGAAGTCGGAGCGCTTCAAAAGTTGTCATTCTTCACTCACTCGTATCCGCATGATTGGCGTACAAAGAAGCCGGTCATCTACCGTGCGACTGCACAATGGTTCGCTTCTATTGAATCGTTTAGAAGTGATTTACTCGAAGCAATTCGTACTACTACATTCACACCTTCTTGGGGTGAAACGCGTTTATTCAATATGGTCCGTGACCGTGGCGACTGGTGTATTTCTCGTCAGCGTGTATGGGGTGTTCCAATCCCGGTATTCTATGCGGAAAATGGCGAAGTAATTCTGACAGATGAAACGGTCAGTCATGTAGCAGATTTATTCCGTGAGCATGGATCAAATGTTTGGTTCGAACGTTCTGCAAAAGAACTATTACCTGAAGGCTACACGCACGAAGGAAGTCCAAATGGCGAGTTCACGAAAGAAACGGACATTATGGATGTCTGGTTCGACTCTGGAACAACACATCAAGGTGTACTTGATGAACGTGATAACCTTCGTTATCCGGCAGATTTATATCTTGAAGGTTCCGATCAATATCGCGGTTGGTTTAACTCGTCATTGACGACTAGCGTAGCGATCAATGGTATTGCACCGTACAAGGGCATCTTGAGCCATGGTTTCACATTGGACAAAAATGGCCGTAAGATGAGTAAATCTCTAGGGAATGTAATCGTCCCTTCAAAAGTCATCAATCAACTTGGCGCAGACATCGTGCGTCTATGGGTATCATCTGTAGATTATACAGCTGATGTTCGTGTGTCTGATTCGAACTTTAAGCAAGTTTCAGAAGTCTACCGTAAGATCCGTAATACAATTCGTTTCTTGCACGGTAACGTAGCCGACTTTAATCCAGCTACAGATCGTGTAGCATTTGATGATATGCGTGCAGTTGATCAGTACGTCTATGTGAAGTTGCAAGATTTGACTGAGGAAGTGCTTACAGCTTACGAGCAGTATGCGTTCCCTACTGTCTACCACGCAATCAATAATTTCTGTACAGGTGTATTGAGCTCGCTTTACCTGGATATTGCGAAAGATGTAGTCTATATCGAAGCTGAGAATCAACCAGATCGTCGTGCAATGCAGTCGGTGATGCATGATACCTTGATTACACTAGTCAAGCTCATCACGCCAATCTTGCCACACACAGCAGACGAAATGTGGAAATATATTCAGTACGTTAAAGAAGATAGTGTCCAATTGACGGATATGCCTGAAGCTGAACATAAAGGCGAAGTAGCGGACAAGCTTCGTGAGCGCTTCGATAACTTGATGGATATTCGTGATGATGTCTTGAAAGCTCTTGAAGAAGCACGAAACGCGAAAGTAATCGGGAAATCTTTGGAGGCAAAAGTTACTGTTGTATTGCCTGAAGCTCAACGTGGTATTTTGCAAGCAGAGGATATTGATTTCGCACAATTCTTCATCGTCTCGGACTTTGAAGAGAGTACAGATGCAGAGTTGCCGAATGCATTGAAACTAGAAAATGCAACGGTCTTGGTAGAACCTGCTGAAGGTGAAAAATGTGAACGATGCTGGACAATCTCTGAAACAGTTGGAGAAGATGCAGAACATTCGACACTATGTACACGATGCGCGACTGTTGTGAAAGAAAACTATGCGTAAGCAATTTTGATGTTACAGCCATCATCATTCATTCGTGGATGATGATGGCTTTTTTTACATAGCGGGACTAACAAACGTAATGGAAGACGAGTTTTTGTGGTAAACTAAAGAAGAAATTAGCTGGACGGAGGGTAATGAAGTGATCGTTTATTATGCAATCGCTGCACTGATCGTTGGCTTGGATCAGTTGACGAAATGGCTAGTCGTAAAAAATATGGAGTTAGGTGAACATATCTCTGTTCTGGATCCTTATATCTCATTGCTATCTCACCGTAATCGTGGTGCTGCATGGGGAATGCTTGAAGGGAAGATGTGGCTATTTTTTATTGTGACCATTGTAGTTGTAGCAGCTATAATTTATTTCTTCCATACAGAAGGTGAAAAGGATCGACTACTAGGTGTGAGTCTAATGTTATTGCTAGGCGGTGCGATAGGGAACTTTATCGATCGGCTGGTAAGAGGAGAAGTAGTAGATTTCATTAGCGTCTTGATTCCTGTTATAAATTATGATTTTCCGATATTTAATGTGGCAGATGCCGCGCTGACAATTGCTGTCATACTTATTTTGTTACACGTAGTGCTTGATGAAAAAAAGAAAAAGAAAAAGGTGTCGTAATGGGAAGATTTAAATATGAAATAACAGAAGAACTTACAGGTAATCGAATAGACAAAGCATTGGCTACTTTACAACCGGACTGGTCACGTACGCAAATCCAGCAATGGGTAAAAGATGAACATATTAAGGTAAATGACAGTTCAGTTAAACCGAACTATAAAGTGAAAACAGACGATCAAGTCATTGTCGAGCTACCAGAAGTGGAAGAGTATGATGTAGAAGCTGAAAATTTACATCTTGAAATCGTTTATGAAGATCAAGACGTATTGGTTGTCAACAAACCGGTCGGAATGGTTGTTCACCCATCAGCAGGTCATGTGAGTGGAACTTTAGTGAACGGATTGATGCACCAAGTAACAGATTTGTCAGGTATTAATGGTGTCTTGCGTCCTGGTATTGTGCATCGTATTGATAAAGATACTTCGGGGTTATTGATGGTAGCCAAAAATGATAAAGCGCACGTTTCATTAGTTAATCAGCTCGTTGCTAAATCAGTTAATCGTGTATATACTGCTTTAGTTCACGGACATATTCCGCATGATAACGGTACAATAGATGCACCAATCGGGCGTGACAAACGTGATCGTCAACGAATGGCGGTTGTGGATGAGGGGAAAAATGCAGTTACACACTTTAAGGTTCTTGAACGTTTTGGCGCATATACATTGGTTGAATGCCGCCTGGAAACAGGAAGAACTCACCAGATCCGTGTGCATATGAAATATATTGGTTATCCCCTTGTAGGAGACCCGAAATACGGTCAGAGAAAAACAATTGATTTTGGCGGTCAAGTACTACATGCGGGTACTGTTGGTTTTGATCATCCGACAACAGGTGAATATATGGAGTTTACTGCGCCGTTACCTGAAAATTACAAACAATTACTCGATGAATTACGTTTGTAATAAGCGTTGACAAACGCTTATTACGAGTTGTATACTCTATTAAGCAATTGAATAGCGATACCTTTAACGTCAGTCCTGTGAGGCTGGGAAGGTTGCACGGAATTACATGATAGCTTACTGCGGTAAGTATCGATGTATGCTTTTTTCTGCACGTCCGCCCTCCAGTCTACTCTGACTGGAGGGCTTTTTTTATAAAAAAAGGTAAAAGGAAAGGGGATCTAATGATATGACGGAAAAAGCAGAAATACTAGATGAACAAGCTATCGCACGGGCGGTCACACGCATTGCCCATGAAATTATTGAAAAGAACCGAGGCATTGATCACTGTATATTAGTTGGCATCAAGACAAGAGGTGCGATACTAGCGAATCGCCTAGCAGATAAAATTGAACTGATTGAAGGTAAACCTATTAAAACAGGTGAACTGGACATCACATTGTACCGGGATGATCTTCAATTAAAGAATCAGCAAGGAGAAGCATTTGTACAACAGGTAGATATTGAACATGATGTAGCGAATCAAAAAGTCATCCTTGTAGATGATGTTCTCTATACAGGTAGGACGGTTCGGGCTGCATTAGATGCCATCATGGACTTAGGAAGACCTTCTTCCATACAGCTAGCTGTATTAGTAGACCGAGGTCATCGCGAATTACCGATACGTCCGGATTTTGTCGGAAAGAATATCCCGACTTCAAATGAAGAACGAGTAGTAGTGAGTGTGATTGAAAAAGATGGGACGGATGGAGTTACCATTCACACACGAACATTATAAGCGGCTGGGGGAAATGATAGATGAGTGTAAAAGTATTGGATGTACATGAAAAACCGCAACCTATTCGCTGGCTGGCACTAAGTTTACAGCATATGTTCGCCATGTTTGGGGCTACAATTTTAGTACCACAACTAGTAGGTTTAAGCCCTGCCATCGCTCTATTAACGAGTGGAATCGCAACGATCGTATTTATTATCGTGACAAAGTTTCAAGTACCAGCCTATCTAGGCTCTTCATTCGCTTTTATTGTACCGATTCAGATGGCGACACAATCTGGCGGAATCGGCAGTGCAATGATCGGTAGTATGTTCGTGGCATTGGTCTATGCGATTATATCGTTACTGATTTATAAAACTGGCTACAACTGGATTATGAAGTTATTACCACCTATCGTAGTGGGACCTGTCATTATGGTCATCGGATTGGCCATTGCACCGACAGCTATTAATATGGCGAGCACGATTAATGTTAACGGAGCGGATGTATACAGTGGCTTACACTTTTCTGCGGCTTTAGTAACACTGGCTTCGGCAGTATTCTGCTTGATGTTCTTTAAAGGAATTATCAGCTTGATGCCAGTTCTCATAGGTATAGTAGTTGGATATATCTACTCCGCTTTCATCGGTATTCTAGATTTTAGCAAAGTGGTAGAAGCCAAGTGGTTTGCGGTACCGGAGATGCTGATTCCGGGTGTTGATTATGAGTTTGTCGTAACACCGACATTGCTGATCATTATGGTTCCAATCGCGATTGTCACAATCTCTGAGCATATTGGGCACCAGCTTGTTCTAGGAAAAGTAGTAAACCGAAATTATATTGAAAGTCCTGGATTACACAGATCATTGCTTGGTGATGGACTGGGGACACTTATGAGTGGTCTAGTCGGAGGACCACCCAAAACTACATATGGTGAAAATATCGGTGTACTTGCTATCACGCGGGTCTACAGTGTTTATGTGATCATGGGGGCTGCAGTATTTGCGATACTCTTCTCCTTTATAGGTAAAATTATGGCGTTGATTGCCACGATTCCTACAGCAGTACTCGGCGGGATATCCATTCTGTTGTTTGGTATCATCGCTTCATCAGGAATGCGGATGCTCATCGACCACAAGATCGACTTTGATAATCAGCGGAATCTTGTCATTGCATCCATCATTCTCGTCATAGGAATCGGTGGGGCGACTATTAACATAAGCGAAACATTCCAAATCGGTGGTATGGCACTGGCTGCAATTGTCGGAGTTCTGTTGAACCTAGTATTGCCAGGTAAAACAGATGATACCTTGATGGATGAGGAAGAATAAAAACAAAAAGCAGTTCGTGCATGAAGTACTTGCATTTCGTGAAGGAGGAACATCTGATGGAACATTTAGTTTCAATGAAAGACCTGACAGTGGAAGAAATCATGCTCATACTCGATCGAGCAGCGATTTTTAAGCGGCTAGGCTTCAGGGAATTGCCTGGAACATACACCGTCTGCAACTTGTTTTTTGAACCGAGTACCAGAACGAAAACAAGTTTTGAAATGGCAGAACGTAAAGTAGGCGCGCAAATCATCCCCTTTGAGACGAGTTTCTCAAGTACCTTAAAAGGTGAATCTTTGTATGATACGATTAGGACGTTGGAAGCAATAGGTTTGGATGCCTTAGTCATTCGTCATCCAGCAGATGGTTTCTATGAAGAACTAATTAAACGAACGAATGTTGCAATCATTAATGCAGGCGATGGATCAGGTCAACACCCGACACAATCCCTGCTCGATATCTTCACAATACAAGAGGAATTCGGTCATTTTGAAGGACTGAAAGTATTGATTGCGGGAGATATCGCCCACAGTCGTGTAGCTCGCTCAAATGCAGAAGCTTTGCGGAAGTTAGGAGCTGAGGTCACGTTCCTTTGCCCACCAGAATGGGCGGGGGAATTCGACAGTGTCTACGATTGGGACGAAGTAATTGAAACGAGTGATGTTGTTATGCTCCTACGAGTACAACACGAACGTCACAATACAGAGATGGCATATACGAAAGCTGCTTATCACGAGCAATACGGTCTAACTATAGAACGGGCAGCTAGAATGAAAAAAGGTGCAATTATCATGCATCCAGCTCCAGTAAATCGTGATGTAGAAATAGCGGATAGTTTAATAGAAAGTCCGCAATCACGAATTTTTAAACAGGTAGAAAACGGCGTCTACATTCGGGCAGCTGTTCTAGAACTTATATTGAAGGGGCGGAAGTAATATGAACACGTTAATTCAACAAGTGCAAATGGTAAACGAAGAAGGCAAGATCGTCGAAACAGATATTAAAATTGCAGATGGAAAGATTGCGGAAATAGGTAATCAACTAGCAACAGACGGATATGAAGTAATCGAAGGAAAAGGGTTACTCGTATCACCGGGTTTCATCGATGTACACGTACATTTACGCGAGCCAGGCGGGGAACATAAAGAAACGATTGAAACAGGTACACATTCGGCAGCTAAAGGTGGATATACGACAATTTGTCCAATGCCAAATACGCGTCCAGTACCCGACACAAAAGAAAACCTTGAAAAGGTCAATACATTAATTAAAGATAATGCTAAAATTCGTGTGCTTCCTTATGCATCGATTACAATCAGAGAAGCGGGAAAAGAACGCACTAATCTTTCTGAATTAAAAGAACATGGCGCATTCGCTTTCACGGACGACGGTGTAGGTGTACAAGAAGCAGGTATGATGTACGAAGCGATGCAAGATGCAGCGAAGATCGACATGGCTATTGTCGCGCACTGCGAAGACAATACATTAATCTATGGGGGCGCAATGCACGAAGGAAAACGTAATAAAGAACTGGGCTTACCAGGAATTCCTTCCATCGCAGAATCCGTACATATTGCACGCGATATTTTACTTGCGGAAGCGGCGGGCGCACATTATCACGTATGTCATGTCAGCACAAAAGAATCGGTTCGCGTAATCCGAGACGCAAAAAGAGCAGGTATTCATGTAACAGGGGAAGTCAGCCCTCACCACTTGTTGTTGACAGAAGATGATGTGCCTGGAGATGATGCGGACTGGAAAATGAATCCTCCGCTACGTGCCATCGAAGACCGCGATGCATTACGTGAAGGTTTGATGGATGGCACATTAGATTGTATCGCAACTGACCACGCACCGCATACAGCAGATGAAAAAGCAGTAGGTTTTGCAAAAGCACCGTTTGGCATCACAGGATTTGAAACAGCATTTCCTTTACTCTATACAAATTTCGTCAAGCCAGGATACTGGACACTCAAACAACTTCTTGACTGGATGACAGTGAAGCCTGCAGAAGTGTTCAACTTGCCGTACGGTAAGCTTGAAGTAGGTGCTGAAGCAGATCTAGTATTACTTGATCTGGAAAAGCAACAAAAAATCGACCGTACGACATTTGTTTCAAAAGGTAAGAACACACCATTTGACGGAGTGGAATGCGCTGGATGGCCTGTAATGACAATTTTCGGTGGGAACATCGTATGGAAGGATGGTCAATGATGACAAAAAGATACTTAGTATTGGAAGACGGTTCCATTTTTGAAGGAAAAGCATTTGGAGCAGAAAATGCTTCAATAGGAGAAGCTGTGTTTGCAACAGGCATGACAGGATATCAGGAGACGATTTCAAATCCTTCAGGTTGTGGACAAATTGTTGTGATGACCTATCCGCTAATCGGTAACTATGGTATTAACCGAGACGATTATGAATCCATCGACTTAGCAATCAACGGTTTAGTCGTCAGAGAGTTGACAGAAGAGCCTTCAAATTTCCGTAGCGGCATGTCACTAGGAGACTTGCTTATCTTAAAAGGGATCCCAGGCATCCAAGAGATTGATACGCGTAAACTAACACGCCTGTTACGTGACAAAGGTTCGTTACGAGGTAAATTAACCGCTGCTGGAGAAGAGATCGATACCGATGCAACTGTTGCAGAACTACAACAATATGAATTGCCGACAGATTTAGTAGCCAAAGTATCTACTAAGCGTCCATATCCAAGCCCAGGCTTAGGCAAGCGTGTCGTCGTCATCGACTATGGTATTAAACATGGCATTTTGCGTGAATTAAATAAGAAGGACTGCGATGTTATAGTCGTACCTCACGATACATCAGCAAAAGAAATTTCAGCGTTGTTCCCAGACGGTATTTTATTATCAAATGGACCAGGAAATCCTGAGGACGTAGAAGGTGCAGTCGAAACAATCAAGGAATTACTTGGCAAGAAACCTATCTTCGGTATCGGACTGGGCCATCAATTATTTGCCCTCGCATGCGGTGCTAAAACAGCGAAAATGAAGAACAGCCATATTGGCGGTAACTATCCAGTAAAAGACTTGAATACGAATCGTACCGATCTAACAGCGCAAAGTCATGGGTATGAAGTGCTTGAAGATTCTTTAGCAGGAACAGGTCTTGAAGTGACACATAGAGCGTTGAATGACAATTGTATCGAAGGGCTTCGAAGTGAAAAGCTGGAAGCATTCGCTGTACAGTTTCACCCGGAAGCATCACCAGGACCACAAGATTCTAACTATATATTTGAGCGTTTCATTCAACTAATGACTACAAGCAACCGAAAGGAGAATACTAATGCCTAAACGTACTGACATAAAATCCATCCTCGTGATCGGTTCAGGTCCAATTGTAATTGGACAAGCAGCAGAATTTGACTATGCAGGTACACAAGCCTGTTTATCTCTTAAAGAAGAAGGGTACCGAGTCATTCTGATCAACTCAAACCCAGCAACTATTATGACGGATACTGAAATGGCGGATAAAGTGTATATCGAGCCTATCACACTTGAATTCGTTAGCCGCATTATTCGTAAAGAACGCCCAGATGCACTACTAGCGACTCTAGGCGGTCAAACTGGTTTAAACATGGCCATTGAATTGCACGAATCAGGAATTCTAGATGAACTAGGAATTGAGATTTTAGGTACAAAACTCGATGCGATCCATAAAGCGGAAGACCGCGATTTGTTCCGTACATTAATGAATGAAATGGGTGAACCTGTTCCAGACAGTGAAATCATCCATAACATTGATGAAGCCTATGCATTTGTTAATGAAATTGGTTATCCAGTGATCGTCCGTCCGGCGTTTACGCTTGGTGGAACGGGTGGCGGAATTTGTCACAATGATGAAGATTTAGAAGAAATCGTAGCGAGCGGTTTGAAATATAGCCCAGTTACACAGTGTCTTCTAGAGAAATCCATCGCAGGCTTCAAAGAAATTGAATATGAAGTAATGCGTGACTCCGCAGATAATGCAATTGTCGTATGTAACATGGAGAACGTCGACGCTGTGGGTATCCATACAGGAGATTCTATCGTAACGGCGCCATGTCAGACATTGACTGACCGTGAAAACCAGATGCTTCGTAACGTTTCATTGAACATCATTCGCGAGTTGAAAATCGAAGGTGGCTGTAACGTACAGCTAGCACTCGATCCGGATAGCTTTGATTATTACATTATTGAAGTGAACCCGCGTGTGAGTCGTTCATCTGCATTAGCTTCCAAAGCGACAGGTTATCCAATCGCGAAGCTTGCTGCGAAAATTGCTGTCGGTTTAACGCTGGATGAAATGATGAATCCGGTAACAGGTAATACGTATGCTTGCTTTGAGCCTACATTAGACTATGTAGTAACGAAAATCCCGCGTTGGCCATTCGATAAATTCGAATCGGCGAAACGGAACTTGGGTACGCAGATGAAAGCGACAGGTGAAGTAATGGCGATGGGCCGTACTTTTGAAGAGTCCATCATGAAAGCTGTTCGTTCTTTGGAAACAGGTCAATTCGATTTATCACTTCCAGGTGGCAATGAAATGTCCGATGAATGGATCGAACAACGGATTCGCAAAGCTGGCGATGAGCGTCTATTCTTCATCGGAGAAGCATTACGTCGGGGTGTAACAATCGAAACTATACACGAGTGGAGCGCAATCGATTTATTCTTCTTACGTAAATTCGAAAACATCGTTCGGTATGAAGAGATATTGAAAGATAATCCGTATGATAAGGAAATTGGTTATAAAGCAAAGCGTCTTGGATTCCCTGACATGACGATTGCGAAGTTATGGAAAACAACAGAGCGTGAAGTATATGACTGGAGACAAGCTCAAGGTTTAGTTCCTGTCTATAAGAAAGTGGATACATGCGCTGGAGAATATGAGTCGGATACACCGTACTTCTACGGTACGTATGAAGACGAAAATGAATCAGTAAGAACGGATAAGAAGAGCGTAATCGTATTAGGTTCAGGCCCAATACGTATTGGGCAAGGTGTAGAGTTTGATTATGCGACCGTACATTGCGTATGGGCTATACAACAGTCAGGTTATGAAGCAATCATCGTCAATAATAATCCTGAAACAGTTTCGACCGACTTCTCAATCTCTGATAAGTTGTACTTCGAACCGTTAACGATTGAAGACGTCATGCATATCGTAGATCTTGAGCAACCTGAAGGTGTCATTGTACAGTTCGGTGGTCAAACAGCGATTAACTTAGCGGATGAATTGGAAGCGCGCGGCGTGAAAATTTTAGGTACATCACTTGAAGATATAGACCGTGCGGAAAATCGTGATAAATTTGAGAGTGCTTTGCATGAAATTGGTGTACCACAGCCACTTGGAAAGACGGCTTTATCAGTTCCAGAAGCAGTCGTTATCGCAACAGAAATTGGTTATCCAGTTCTAGTCCGTCCATCGTATGTATTAGGTGGCCGTGCAATGGAAATCGTCTACTATGAAGAGGAATTACTTCAATACATGGAGAACGCGGTAAAAGCTAGCCCTGAACATCCAGTATTGATCGACCGGTACCTAACAGGAACGGAAATCGAAGTCGATGCAATTTGTGACGGAGAAACCGTGTTAATTCCTGGCATCATGGAACATATCGAGCGTGCAGGCGTTCACTCGGGTGACTCAATTGCAGTTTTTCCTCCACAAAACTTGTCGCAATCCATGATCGAAACGATTGCTGATTATACGAAACGTTTGGCACTTGGGCTCAAAATTCGCGGGTTAATGAATATCCAGTTCGTTATTTCGGAAGGACAAGTTTACGTAATCGAAGTGAACCCACGTTCAAGCCGTACAGTACCATTCTTGAGTAAAATTACGAATATCCCAATGGCAAATGTCGCAACTCAAGCGATCTTGGGTAAATCTATTTTGGAACAAGGTTATACCGACGGACTTGCACAAGCACCAGCAGGCGTCTATGTCAAAGTACCAGTCTTTTCTTTCGCAAAGCTTCGTCGTGTAGACATTACACTTGGGCCTGAAATGAAATCAACAGGTGAAGTAATGGGTAAAGATGTAACATTGGAAAAAGCTTTGTACAAAGGCTTAGTAGCGGCTGGAATGGAAGTAAAAGAATACGGTACCGTGCTAATGACAGTTTCCGATAAAGATAAAGAAGAAATTGTTGATATTGCAAAACGTTTCATTGAAACGGGATATCGTATTGTGGCAACAGAAGGTACGGCTAAAGTACTTGAAGCAGAAAATATCGAAGTGAAAACAGTAGGTAAAATTGGCACAGAAGGTCCGACGTTGATCGATGTTATCCAAAAAGGTCAAGCGCAATTGGTCATCAACACATTGACTAAAGGGAAACAACCGGCACGTGATGGCTTTAGAATTCGCCGCGAAACAGTAGAAAATGGTGTTCCTTGCTTAACTTCAATTGATACAGCTGCAGCTATGCTATCTGTCATCGAGTCCATGACGTTCCAGACGGATTCAATGCCAAAGCCACAGGTGATTCAATGATCATCCAAGATTTGATGACCGTCGGATCGCAACAGGAAATCGCGAAAAATATTTTTGAAATGAAATTAACAGGTAAGTTGGTCGGAGAAATTACTTCTCCGGGCCAATTTGTCCACATACGAGTGTCGGATTCATTTGAGCCGTTATTGCGACGACCGATTTCAATAGCTGAAATTAATCCTGAGAAAAATGAAATGACTATTATCTATCGCGCAGAAGGACGAGGCACTTCGCTTTTGTCTGAAAAGCGTAAGGGAGATATAGTGAATGTACTAGGACCCCTAGGAAATGGTTTTCCTGTTGAAGAAACTGCGGCTGGTCAAACAGCCGTATTGATTGGTGGCGGAATCGGTGTGCCTCCACTTTATGAGTTGTCAAAACAGCTAACTGCAAACGGAGTGAACTGTATTCACATTCTTGGTTTCGAATCGGATCAAGTCGTTTTCTATGAAGAAGAATTTGCGGCTTTAGGTGAAACATATATCGCAACAGTGGATGGCAGTAACGGTACACAAGGATTTGTTACGAACGTCATGAGTGAGATATCTGATGACTTTGAAACATTTTATAGTTGTGGACCTATGCCAATGCTTGATGCTGTACAAAAAGCGTATGAGCATAAAAAAGGATTCTTATCATTTGAACAACGTATGGGTTGCGGAATTGGGGCTTGTTTCGCTTGTGTCTGTCATACGAATGAAAATGCAACAGATCAGCCATATGTTAAAGTATGTTCGGATGGGCCAGTATTTCCAGCAGGGGTGGTGCAGATATGAATAGATTAGCGATGACGTTGCCAGGACTTGAATTGAAAAATCCAATTATGCCTGCATCCGGCTGTTTCGGTTTTGGTAAGGAGTACGGTAATCTGTACGATTTGTCAAAGCTTGGAGCCATCATGATTAAAGCGACTACGGAAGAAATGCGTTACGGTAACCCAACACCACGTGTGGCTGAAACATCTTCGGGCATGTTGAATGCTATTGGTCTTCAAAATCCTGGGTTGCAAGGCGTGTTGCGTAATGAATTACCATGGTTAGAGAAATTCGATGTTCCTATCATTGCGAACGTCGCAGGATCTGAAACTGCTGATTACGTAGAAGTGGCGAAACAGATTTCAAATGCACCAAACGTTCATGCACTCGAATTAAATATTTCTTGTCCGAATGTTAAATGTGGAGGGATCCTGTTTGGCACAGATCCTGAAATAGCAAAAGAACTGACAGCAGCTGTCAAAGCGGTTTCCTCTGTACCTGTTTATGTAAAGCTGTCGCCAAATGTCACGGATATTAAAGCGATGGCAGTGGCGGTAGAAGCAGGTGGAGCAGATGGCATTACGATGATTAATACATTGGTCGGCATGCGTCTGGATGAAAAGACTGGTAAGCCGGTCATAGCGAATAAAACAGGTGGCTTATCTGGTCCTGCTATTAAACCAGTGGCAATTCGCATGGTCTATGAAGTAAGCCAAGTTGTTAATATTCCGATCATTGGAATGGGTGGCGTTACGTGTGTACAAGATGTCGTGGACTTTTTGTCTGCCGGTGCAAGTGCAGTAGCTGTAGGCACAGCAAACTTCGTTGATCCATTTATTTGTCCAACCATAATCGAGCAGTTACCTGCAAAATTGGATGAACTAGGAATTGACCATATTTCAGAATTGGTTGGAAGGAGTCATCGCGTATGAACCGCTCTCCAATTATCGCATTAGATTTTGATTCAGCTGAAAAGACATTCGATTTCCTGAAAGCATTCGATCACTCGGTCAATGTCAAAGTAGGAATGGAATTGTACTATAAAGAAGGCCCCGCTATGATCGCACGATTGAAGGAAGAAGGTTATTCGATCTTCTTAGACTTGAAATTGCATGATATTCCGAACACGGTTAAATCAGCAATGAAAGTATTGGCTTCACTTGAAGTGGATATGGTCAACGTTCATGCGGCGGGCGGCAAGACGATGCTGGAAGCAGCACTTGAAGGACTAGAGGCTGGTACTGCTGTAGGCGTTAAGCGCCCTGCATTAATCGCAGTGACTCAACTGACATCAACGGATGACCGTCAAGTGAAAGAAGAACAACTTATTAGTGTACCGCTTCGTGAATCAGTGGAGCATTACGCAAAATTGGCTTCATCTGCACAGTTGGATGGCGTGGTGTGTTCCGTACAAGAAGCTAAAATCATTGAAGAAGTGTGCGGTAAGGATTTCTTCAAAGTAACACCTGGTATTCGCTTGGCTCAAGGTGATGTCCACGATCAGAAGCGAGTGGCAACTCCGGGGAAAGCAAAGCAGGAAGGCTCTACACATATCGTAGTAGGCCGTGCGATTACAGGCGCTGATGATCCGCTTGAAGCATATCAACTTGTAAAGACATTGTGGGAGGGAATTACATCATGACGAGAGAAAAAGAAGTTGCGCACATCCTATTAAATGTAGGAGCAGTAGCAATCAATCCAGAAGAGCCGTTCATATGGGCTTCAGGAATCGAGTCACCTATCTACTGTGATAATCGCTTAACTATGGCAGATCCGGTAGGGCGTAAAGAAATTGCAGAAGGACTTGCGGCATTGATCCGTGTTCATTATCCTGAAACTACAGTAATTGCTGGAACAGCAACAGCGGGTATCCCGCACGCAGCATGGGTTGCGGATATTCTAAAGTTACCGATGGTCTATATCCGATCTACTGCTAAAGCACATGGTAAGAGCCGTCAAATCGAGGGTAAAATCGAGCCAAATGCGAAGGCGGTTATTATTGAAGATTTAATTTCGACAGGCGGAAGCAGTCTGAATGCAGCGAATGCGTTGATCGCAGAGGACGTGGAAGTATGCGGAATCGTCTCGATCTTTACATATGAATTGCAGAAAGCCGACGAGAAGTTTGCGGAGGCGAATCTTTCGTATCATAGCTTGACAAACTTTGCGGCGCTTGCTGAAGTTGCGAAGGAAGAAGGCGCGGTTAAGGAAGAGTCTATGAATGAATTGATGGAATGGCATGCAAAGTTGAAGCAAGGTACGCTGTAAGTAAGTAAGTAAGTAAGTGGAAGGGCAACGTTAATCGACGTTCCAGGCGGACGCATTCCCATGGGCCCGCGGTGAACTGATCCATCGGGAGCATTCCTGTTTGGTTAGTGGAACCCTATTGAAATAGAAAAGTCCCCTTGGTATGATTCGGGGTGTCAAGGCGTCGACGGCTTGACCCCTAATTATAACCAAGGAGGACTCACATGAATT
>NZ_PDYT01000049.1:0-2455 GCF_002743175.1 Sporosarcina sp. P20a | reverse complement strand
GTAAGCGTCAAACAGTGAACACGTTGTTTAATATAAAAGAAAATGCCCCAAAGAATCGATCATAAAGATTCTTGGGGCGTTTTCTATTTCTTTGACTGGATATAACAATTCTTTGGTAAGGTCTTCGACCAAGGCATTAAGTCTTCAAACTCCGCGATTTTTTCAAGATTGCGTTGGGGAAGTTCTTCGAAAAGGAACTGCAAGTAGAAGAAGGGATTCACACCATTCTCTTTTGCTGTCTCTACGAGACTATAGGCGATTGCACTTGAAGTCGCACCCCTTGTGGAAACTGCGAAAAGCCAGGCTTTTCTACCAATTACGAAAGGCTTTATTGATCGCTCTGCTCGGTTATTGTCGATCTCTATACGACCATCTTTCATAAATGTCCTCAATTTAGGCCATTGTTTTAGCGTATAGGAGATGGCAGTTCCAGTTGCCGTCTTCGGAGCGACAACTTCCTTTTGTTCTTTTAGCCATATCAAAAAAGCATCCAGCACAGGCTGACTGTCGTTTTTCCTTATTTCAAGCCGTTCTTCAGGCGTTTTTTCTTTTATCTTGCGTTCAATTGCGAACAATCGGTTGCAGAAATTAAGTCCCTTTTTAGCGACCGTCGTTCGACCTGCACCAGCTGGCGCACCTTTTAATGCCTTGAGTGCCTCATCAAATTTACGACGTGCATGGGCCCAACAGCCAGCGAGCTCCACGTTTTGAATAGACTCGTAGGCTGCATAGCCATCCACATGGAGATAACCTTGGTAGCCATTTAAAAACTTTTGTGGATTCTCTTTGGCACGACTTGCTTGATAATCAAAGAGCACAATCGGTGTATTAGAGTCTCTACCTGTCCGATATAGCCACATATAGGATTTTGATTCCGCCCTTTTCCCTGGTTCGTCTAGAACTTGGAGGACAGTTTCGTCCGCATGGAGCACCTCTTCATCACGAAGACGACGATAGAGTTCATCATAGAACGGCTTGAGCCATCGCGTCGTACTCGAAAGCATCCAGTTGGATAGCGTCTGTCGATTTAATGGAATGCCCATCCGTTCGAGTTGTTTCTCTTGTCGATAAAGAGGAAGCCCATCAGCAAACTTCTGCGTCATCACGTGTGCAATGGCAGATGGGGACGCTAATCCCTTCGGGATCACTGGGTTCGGCATCTCAGCCTTCTTTATAGGCGTTTTGATTGCATGTTCTTCACAATGACGGCAACTGTAGATATGCTGCACATGTTCGACAACTGTTACTTGCGCCGGGATAATCTTCAGTTCTTTGCGTATCTGTGTGCTCATCTCGTGCATGGAATGATCGCATTCTAAACAGACCTTCTCCGAATCAGAGAGGTCATAGTGAATCGTCTCGACCGGCAGGTCTTTCAACTTATCTGCACGTCCAATTTTCTTCTTGCGTGTATAGTTTATCGTCTCAAGCGTAGGCTCTGCAAGAAGGATCGCTGAAGAAACTTCTGCCTCATTGAACAATGGTAATTCAAACTGGTCCTTGTTTGTCTTCTCACTAGAAGTTCCGAAGCGTTTCTGTTGGAGTAGAGTGAACTGTTGCTTGTACCATTCCATCTGAGCTTCAAGCTTTTTCTTCTCTTGCTCGAGTTGTTCGTTCTTCTTCTCGAGCTCTTCAATTGTAAGTTGGGTTTTCTTGTCTGGTTTTCTCATAGGAATAATAATAGCATAAAATTATTCTGAGAAGTAGACTCAAATTACTTTTTTCGCAGAGACTGAAGGGTGCGCGTCACGTTGGTTCAACGGTAATCCATCGAGGAGCCAGTTCAACTGTCGACTCGAAATGGAAAGTGGTTGAACAGACTCAAGATCTGGCCAATCGAACAATCCTTTCTCCAGTCTTCGGTAATAGAGCCAGAATCCATTGTGATCCCAGAATAGAATCTTAAGTTTGTCTCTCTTTCGATTACAGAAGACAAAAAGTGCTTTGGAGAAAGGATCAAGTTGGAACAGCTCTTGGACAATGACAGCTAGTCCGTCAATCGACTTCCGAAGATCTGTCGGACCAGCAGCCAGATATACGCGCCCAACAGCGCGACCATTCATCATATCTGACGTAGCGTCCGGATCACTTGAAGTAACAGAGTTTCATCATAGCCACTCGTCACCTCGATATCCACATGATTTACTTTCAAAGAAATTGAGTTCTCTATCGATTCTTCCACTACGCAGGAGACCCAACTGGTCTCCTGAAGTACGGTATGATTAACTGGTGACTGTTTTCTTAGCCAGTACTTCATATTGTGAACGGCAACCTCTGCGGTTTCACACCATTCAGAAAGTGCTAGTCCACTGTTTTGATATTCATCGATCTTTGCAGACCAGTATGCTTCTTTTTCTTTTCTTTTCAAATAAATACCTCCCAAAATATGCTCTATGGGAGGAGTATCTCACGAATCTACTTCTATTAATATGTGTTCACTGTTTGACGCTTACAA
>NZ_PDYT01000048.1:0-2655 GCF_002743175.1 Sporosarcina sp. P20a | reverse complement strand
ACAAACGGGCCAGCGCGACAAGTTCTGTGATAAATGCCTTCGGCATGAAAATACAGGAAATTTATTATGTAAATTTCAACTTTACAACGAAGAATAGGAATGACGAAACCATGTTTTCTGAAACTATTCCATCAAGACTCCTGCGTGCGTCATGAATGACAGTTCATGAGGTTCGAAGCACAGGTAGAGTCGGCAGAAGGAAGGCTGAAGCCAATCTTTAGAAAAGGTATGCCAACTGATATGCCGGATGGCTGAAAAACTAGATAAGGTGAGTATGTTCCCCTCTGAAGGAACTGACGAACTTCTGAATTAAAGGGTCTATAGTTTGAACATAGTGAAAGCTATGTCCCATCCAACGATGGGGTGAGTGGTGTAGAGTAAAATTTGGCCCTCTGAAATACATTATACTGAACAATGGCAGTATCTAGCTCACAGGCTTAAAAGAAGCACCTACGTCTAGTATGGAACGCTAAATTGTAAGGTACTTGGGAAACAAGAGACGTTGAAACGAGGACTGTCATCCGAAACGTTTGCTATAAGGTAACAACCTAAACGTATTTACTCTTGTGAAGGTAGGGGTACGACTAATGAAGCTTCTGTAATGGAAGTGGAGGAACAGCCCCAAGTCTACCGTATGAGAACGATTATTTTCTTCACGTGAATGACACCGATCGGGTAGGAATGTGGGAACATCACTCATTAGGAGGGGTGCCACAGTGTCAACTTTGAGATATTGGGACTACTACAATATGACGGGAATTTTCACGGATTTATACGAAAGAGCTAGTCAACAGGATACGTTCAGTCGTCTCTACGAGATTATCATCTCTAGAGAGAACATCCTTCTGGCTTATCGTACGATTAAATCCAATAAAGGGTCTAAGACCCCTGGTACTGATGGAAAAACCATCAAAGATATTAAACAGCTTTCGGAAAATGAATTGGTGAAATCGATTCAAACAAAACTGGAGAACTACCGACCTAAGAAAGTCAGAAGAAAATGGATTGAAAAGGATAACGGTCAATTTAGACCTCTTGGAATTCCATGTATGCTTGACCGCATCATTCAACAATGTTTTAAACAGGTTCTTGAGCCAATTGCTGAAGCTCATTTCTACAAACACAGCTATGGATTTAGACCGTTAAGGTCTACTCGTCATGCCATGGCGAGAGTCCAACATTTAGTCAATACTGCTCATTTGCATTACGTAGTGGATGTTGACATTAAAGGGTTCTTCGATAATGTAAATCATAAACTTCTTATCAAACAATTATGGAATCTAGGCATTCAGGATAGAAAAGTATTGGCTTGTATATCCAAAATGTTAAAAGCCGAGATTGATAAAGAAGGGGTTCCATCTAAAGGTGTTCCTCAAGGCGGAATTTTATCGACTTTACTATCGAACGTTGTGCTTAACGACCTTGACCAATGGGTTGCGAGTCAATGGGAGTTCTTTCCTCTTTCGAAAAACTATAAATCAAGAGAAGGAAAAGTGGGCGCCAAGAAACGCACAGCTCTTAAAGAAGGGTACCTCGTACGCTATGCCGATGATTTTAAAATTCTCTGTCGCGATGGAAAGACAGCTCAAAAATGGTACCATGCAGTTAAATTGTATCTCAAAGAACGTTTAAAACTAGACATTTCACCAGACAAGTCACAAATTGTGAACTTGCGGAAAAGGAAATCTGAATTCTTAGGTTTTACAATTAAAGCGAATAAGAAGAGAAACAAGAGAGTTGCCCATACGGGCATTAAACGGAAAAAGCGGGAGAAACTTAAAGAACAAGCTAAAGTTCATATCTTACGGATAAAAGCCTCCCCTACCACTCAAAATGTTTTACGCTTTAATAGTTTTGTTTTAGGTATTCACAATTATTTTAATGGAGCTACACATGTCAATCTAGAATTCTCACGTCTTGCCTACGATTTAAAAGCCTTTCTGTATAATCGCCTTCGTCCTGTAGGGAAATACGGACACCCGATCAATCCCAGTGTGACCTATAAAAAGTTCTATAGCACAAGATCTAAAACTTTTGAAATTGCGGGAGTCCACCTATTTCCGATTGCGGATGTACGGACTGTAAACACGATGAATTTCAGTCCATCTTTATCCCTCTTCACGGAGGAAGGCAGAATGAAAATTTACGATAAACTAAATCCAGATGTACGTTTGGGGATCAGTGTTTTAATGAAGTCATTTCTTCCCAACCGGACGGTTGAATATATGGATAATCGCATTAGCCGTTACAGTATGAAAATGGGGAAATGTGAACTCACGGGTTGGGATTTAACAGCCAATGAAGTTCACTGCCACCACTACGTACCAAAGCATTTAGGTGGGACGGACGAGTTTCGAAATCTTCGTATTCTTCATGAAGATATCCATCGGCTAGTCCATCGTAAAGATACAGAAACTATCACATCAGAAATACGGAAGTTTGGTTTTACTTCTTCAATGATTAAAAAACTAAACCAATACCGAATGGAATGTGGGCTTGAAACGGTAGTATAATCTCACGTCAACAGGTAACGAAGAACTTATAATCTAGTATCCATCGTTAGATGGAGCGCCGAATGCTGGGAAACTAGCACGTTCGGTGTGGAGCAGGGGAAAAGCTGGAGATAGCATCAAATGCTTACCTATTGCCAACTTT
>NZ_PDYT01000047.1:0-3045 GCF_002743175.1 Sporosarcina sp. P20a | reverse complement strand
CGAATCGCATGTATGCGATTCAAGCAATCTTTTTAACCTTCTGATTCCTATCGCTAGGATGAAGTTGGACCTTTTATAGGTTAAGTTAGAAAGGGCGCACGGCGGATGCCTTGGCACTAGGAGCCGATGAAGGACGGCACTAACACCGATATGCTTCGGGGAGCTGTAAGTGAGCTTTGATCCGAAGATTTCCGAATGGGGAAACCCACTGTCCATAATGGGACAGTACGTGTATGTGAATACATAGCATACTCGTGGCACACCCGGAGAACTGAAACATCTAAGTACCCGGAGGAAGAGAAAGAAACATCGATTCCCTTAGTAGCGGCGAGCGAAACGGGAAGAGCCCAAACCAAGAAGCTTGCTTCTTGGGGTTGTAGGACACTCTATACGGAGTTACAAAGGAATGTGTTAGATGAAGCGATCTGGAAAGATCCGCAAAACAGGGTAATAGCCCCGTAGTCGAAAGCACATTCTCTCCAGAGTGGATCCTGAGTACGGCGGAACACGTGAAATTCCGTCGGAATCCGGGAGGACCATCTCCCAAGGCTAAATACTCCCTAGTGACCGATAGTGAACCAGTACCGTGAGGGAAAGGTGAAAAGCACCCCGGAAGGGGAGTGAAATAGATCCTGAAACCGTGCGCTTACAAATTGTCAGAGCCCGTTAATGGGTGATGGCGTGCCTTTTGTAGAATGAACCGGCGAGTTACGATTCCATGCAAGGTTAAGCTGAGAAAGCGGAGCCGCAGCGAAAGCGAGTCTGAATAGGGCGAATCAGTATGGGGTCGTAGACCCGAAACCAGGTGATCTACCCATGTCCAGGGTGAAGGTCAGGTAACACTGACTGGAGGCCCGAACCCACGTATGTTGAAAAATGCGGGGATGAGGTGTGGGTAGCGGTGAAATTCCAATCGAACCTGGAGATAGCTGGTTCTCTCCGAAATAGCTTTAGGGCTAGCCTCAAACGAAAGAATCTCGGAGGTAGAGCACTGTTTGGACGAGGGGCCCATCCCGGGTTACCGAATTCAGACAAACTCCGAATGCCGATGATTTATGTTTGGGAGTCAGACAGTGGGTGATAAGATCCATTGTCGAGAGGGAAACAGCCCAGACCACCAGCTAAGGTCCCCAAGTATCTGTTAAGTGGAAAAGGATGTGGCGTTGCCCAGACAACCAGGATGTTGGCTTAGAAGCAGCCATCATTTAAAGAGTGCGTAATAGCTCACTGGTCGAGTGGCGCTGCGCCGAAAATGTACCGGGGCTAAACAGATCACCGAAGCTGTGGATTGACCTTAGGGTCAATGGTAGGAGAGCGTTCCAAGGGCGTTGAAGCTAGACCGGAAGGACTGGTGGAGCGCTTGGAAGTGAGAATGCCGGTATGAGTAGCGAAAGAAGGGTGAGAATCCCTTCCACCGAATGCCCAAGGTTTCCTGAGGAAGGCTCGTCCGCTCAGGGTTAGTCAGGACCTAAGTCGAGGCCGATAGGCGTAGACGATGGACAACAGGTTGATATTCCTGTACCACCTCCCCGCCGTTTGAGTAATGGGGGGACGCAGTAGGATAGGGTGAGCACACAGTTGGTTGTGTGTCTAAGCAGTGAGGTGGAGAACGAGGCAAATCCCGTTCTCATATAACACTAGGCTGTGATGGCGAGGAGATTTATCTCCAGAGTCCCTGATTTCACACTGCCAAGAAAAGCCTCTAGCGAGGCGGGAGGTGCCTGTACCGCAAACCGACACAGGTAGGCGAGGAGAGAATCCTAAGGTGATCGAGAGAACTCTCGTTAAGGAACTCGGCAAAATGACCCCGTAACTTCGGGAGAAGGGGTGCTCTGGTAGGGTGAATAGCCCGAGAGAGCCGCAGTGAATAGGCCCAGGCGACTGTTTAGCAAAAACACAGGTCTCTGCAAAATCGTAAGATGACGTATAGGGGCTGACGCCTGCCCGGTGCTGGAAGGTTAAGAGGAGGGGTTAGCGCAAGCGAAGCTCTGAATTGAAGCCCCAGTAAACGGCGGCCGTAACTATAACGGTCCTAAGGTAGCGAAATTCCTTGTCGGGTAAGTTCCGACCCGCACGAAAGGCGTAACGATCTGGGCACTGTCTCAACGAGAGACTCGGTGAAATTATAATATGCGTGAAGATGCGCATTACCCGCGACAGGACGGAAAGACCCCGTGGAGCTTTACTGTAGCCTGATATTGAATTCCGGTGCAGCCTGTACAGGATAGGTAGGAGCCTTGGATTCCGGAGCGCTAGCTTCGGAGGAGGCATTGGTGGGATACTACCCTGGCTGTATTGGACTTCTAACCCTTGCCCGTGATCCGGGCAGGAGACAGTGTCAGGTGGACAGTTTGACTGGGGCGGTCGCCTCCTAAAGAGTAACGGAGGCGCTCAAAGGTTTCCTCAGAATGGTTGGACATCATTCGCAGAGTGCAAAGGCATAAGGAAGCTTGACTGCGAGACCTACAAGTCGAGCAGGGTCGAAAGACGGACTTAGTGATCCGGTGGTTCCGCATGGAAGGGCCATCGCTCAACGGATAAAAGCTACCCCGGGGATAACAGGCTTATCTCCCCCAAGAGTCCACATCGACGGGGAGGTTTGGCACCTCGATGTCGGCTCGTCGCATCCTGGGGCTGTAGTCGGTCCCAAGGGTTGGGCTGTTCGCCCATTAAAGCGGCACGCGAGCTGGGTTCAGAACGTCGTGAGACAGTTCGGTCCCTATCCGTCGCGGGCGCAGGAAATTTGAGGAGAGCTGTCCTTAGTACGAGAGGACCGGGATGGACATACCGCTGGTGTACCAGTTGTCTTGCCAAAGGCATCGCTGGGTAGCTATGTATGGACGGGATAAATGCTGAAAGCATCTAAGCATGAAGCCCCCTTCAAGATGAGATTTCCCATTACGCAAGTAAGTAAGATCCCTCAAAGATGATGAGGTGGATAGGTCTGGGGTGTAAGTACGGCGACGTATGTAGCTGACAGATACTAATCGATCGAGGACTTAACCTATTTTAAAAAGTAGTTACTTGAACTACACCAATGTCTTT
>NZ_PDYT01000046.1:0-3113 GCF_002743175.1 Sporosarcina sp. P20a | reverse complement strand
TTCAGGAATAATTTACGTCACACAGCTATATCCATTAGTTGAACGTTCACTAACAAGGATTTCCCTACTTTTAATTTCTTGAAAAGTAAAAGCCAGTTACAACTAACGCAATGGCAGTCTCGTCACATCATTTCACTTTAAAGAAAAATGAAATGATGAGGAGTAGAATCGAGATTACAATACCTCCCAACTGGAATGCTTCCAAACTCTCTATAGAAAATTTCGTCGCTAATCCGGTCACATGTAATAAAAGCAGGATTGTCATTGAACCTATTATTACAATGAAAGAGACTTTTTGAATTGCTCTTCTTTTGTATTTAATATCTTTTTTCAACGTATCCCTTCTTTCAAACTCTAAATTGCCTCTCTTGCACATTTTATTAACTATTAACTTTGCTATTTAAATTTAGTGTTGTTTAAAATGGCCCTTTAACGGCACAACACCTAATTCCAGGATTGCCCCCGATTACTTAAACCAACTTTTTCCTTAACCTCACATTACGCAGATTTATACTTTTTATAAATTCTGCTGTATGCACTAAAGAACAAAAAACCTAAGAAACAACTAATCGTATTTAAAATAATATCATCTACATCAAAAGATCCTAAATATGCGAAAAACTGAATGCATTCAATACTTAATATCAGTAAGAAGCAGGTGAACATTGTTTTAATCATTCTTCTTTGAGAGCTGAAAGCCTTTGGAATTAAAAAACCCATTGGAATAAAAGGAATGATATTACCTAATATATTTAGAAATGCGACACCGAAACTCAAATCAGTTAGGTACATCCTAACTGTCTGGAATGGTATTAAATTATAATTCGATCCACCCTCAGCTCTTCTCATAATATTCATTAGCACAGTATTAATAGTGTGGTTTATATTTCCGTTAAACTTAACGACAACGAAATTTATTACCAATACGATGTAAATACCAAAGATGATTTTCCAATAACTTTTTCTCAAATGAAATACTCCATAATCTTAAAACACATAATCTGGCCCTATTGTTGAACGGTTGTGTTCCATAATCGCACCCTTTAATTGAATAACTGATTTATTTTGCTTTCATCTTCCAAATATTTTTGTGCAAGTTTTTCTGTTTCATTTTCGTTTTCTAAATCTCTGAGATTTTCCCCATACCAAGCTTGAAGATTTTCTCTTGTTATTTTGTATTCTTGATTATTAAAATCAAACGTTATCCAGTCAACGTTTTTAATTAGTGCAAATAAAAAAGTAGCATTATATATAGCTGTTTTTTTATAATTCAGTTCTGAATCCGACCAATCATAGTTCAAAATAATGCCATACGGCTCTTCGGATGTTTTAAGTTCAAAGCCCTTATAGTGGTCAGCACCTCGCAACTGACTTGCACTATTCCCTACTGCGCTGGCATCACCAACATACGAATCTTTGTATTTAAAAATACCCTCTTCTCCATTTTTTGTGTTACATCCACTTACAATTAAAATTACCAATAAGGCAGAAAAAGAAAACTTAAGCATTCGTTTCATAGCTATCCCCCTAATTATGAAATTTACTGTATTGCTCTACATAATGGCCCTTTTCTTGAATAGCACTATGCTATAATCAGTGATCTTGAAAAATCATTTACTTAAAAAGATATTACTAACGTAAGTTTAACTACTATATTTAATAAGGTTTATTCAATATTATTCATTTCCAAAATAATATTTTCATGTGATGACTCAATAATTGACCTAGGTATTTGAGTATATTTCCATCCAGGTTCGGTATAATTTGAGACAGAGTCAGACAAGTAATTGCTTAATGACCTATCCGTTATATAATTTCCATTTACTATAGCACTCTTTTCTTTCCCACTTAATGCATTAATTAAATGATCCTAAATTGCAATATTAAGTTAGCCACTTAGATAAAATCCAGTGTATGTATGAAGGGGGATGTATTCCTCAATCGATGTGCTCGTTTTGGAAATACTAAGCTAACCTAGCTAACTCTTCTTCAAACAAAGCAGCCGGCTGTCGATAGTTCAAAATCTTTCTGGGCAACTGATTCATTGTCTGATAAATACGTTGAATAGACTCTGTAGAGTAATCAGAAATCGCTTTTCCTTTGGGAATATATCGTCTGAGAAGACCATTGTGTCGCTCGTTAGATCCTCTTTCATACGGTGCGTATGGACGAGCGAAATAGACGTCCGTGACACCTTGAAGACTCTTTGTCAGATTAGAAAACTCGCTGCCGTTATCCGACGTAATCGTTTTGAATACTTTTGAAAACAGCTCACCAAAATCCTCTTGTAACTGGTTCATCGCAAAGTCGACCGAATCGTGATCTTGATCATCTAGGAGGATGGCATAATAGTTTCTCGTTTTACGTTCAACGAGCGTCAATAATGCATTGTCATCAGACTTCTGTCCTTCTACCGTATCAATTTCCCAATGACCGAATTCTTGACGATCTTCAATTTCAACAGGACGTTCAGCGATGCTAATACCCAAAACACGACGGTTTCTTCGGATGCGTTTCGTTTTGGTGTTCCGTCTCAGTTTCATCGGCAAGTCGATGTTCCGAACGCGTAATACGTCTAAATCAATGTAATTATAAAGGGTTTTCGTGGACACAGTAGGTCGGTCTTTCCACTCTTCTTGAAGGCTTGTAAACCCGACGACTGCATCTGGTGACCAGTTGTGTTTTGCAAGAAGAAAGTGCATAAGTTTGCAATGAAAAATACACAAGCTTGCCAGCCTTCAATTTAGTTTTTATCTTTGTCGTGATAAAGCGTTAGTAACTCTGAAACTATCTCCAGTGAAATTCAAAATGTGAGCGTGATGGATCACACGATCTACCAATGCGGCAGTTAGTCTAGAATCACTAAATACACGATTCCATTGACTAAACTCCAGGTTTGACGTAATAATTAAGCTTTTTTGTTCGTACCAATCTGAAATAAGTTGGAAAAGGAGCTCAGCTCCTTCTTTGTTGAAGGGTACGTATCCCATTTCATCTAAAATAATTAAATCCACACTTTTGAATCGACCTCTGAACTGCGCTAATTTGTCGTCGCGCCATGCTTTTTCCAATGATTCAGCGAGATCAGAAACTCTGTAAAAGCGTACTTCTAA
>NZ_PDYT01000045.1:0-3699 GCF_002743175.1 Sporosarcina sp. P20a | reverse complement strand
CATTGGAGTCCTCCTTGTTTATGATTCCGGGTCAAGTCGTCGATGCCTTGACACCCTGAATGATAACAAGGGGACTTTTCTTTTTCAATAGGGCCTCACTGACCAGACAGGAATGGCTCTGGGAGAATCGGGAATTGCTGATTAGTTGTGGAATCATAACGCAATGCAAATCCGTTCTCGACAAATGCGTGTCGAAGAATAGACGCCATTTCCACAGCGTGCTTTGACACTTCATAATATAAACCGTCTTCAAACAACGTTTCAAACTGAATCCCTAACAGTCTTCCTTTAGCGAGCAAGCCGCCTCTTTGTTTAATGTAATAGCGGAAATCCTTTTTCAGTGAATCATTTGTAATGACAACCGCTTCACCAAACAACGCACCGACTTTCGTTCCGCCAATATAGAACACATCACAAAGTCGTGCATAATCCGCTAACGTGATATCGTTATCCGCCGAAGCCAAACCATATCCTAATCGAGCACCGTCGAGTATTAATGGCAACTGATATTGTCCACAAACTTCACTCAAAACTTCCAATTCCGCCTTCGTATAAGTCGTTCCATTTTCTGTAGGATTGGAAATATACACAAGTCCAGGCTGTACACTATGCTCAGGACTCGCTTCATTCAAGTGAGCATCCACTAATTGCTTTACTTGCTTCGCCGTGATTTTCCCGTCTTCGCTAGGCAAAGTAAGCACTTTATGTCCAGTAGCTTCAATCGCTCCCGTTTCATGTGTCGCGATATGTCCACTCTCCGCAGCAACAGCTCCTTGATATGAACGTAAAATGGACGCAATGATCGTAGTATTCGTTTGAGTTCCCCCTACTAAAAAGTGCACATCCGCCTCATCAGCTTCGCACTCTTTCCGAATATACTCTCTAGCTTTTTCGCAGTGTTCATCCATACCGTATCCAGGAGTTTGTTCTTCGTTTGTCTCAATCAATCGTTGCAGAATCCGTGGATGAGCGCCTTCCGTATAATCATTTTCAAATCGTATCATCGTTGTCCATCTCCAAATATGCCTGATTTTTTCTGCAAGTATACCATAGAATGATGGATTTCTGTTGTAACTCAAATTGTTCTTATAATGATGAATATTTTGATTTTTATTCAATGAATAGCTGTTGTACTCCGTTCACATCTTGTAACTTTTCTGCAATAAAAACATCCAATTCTTCTTCATTCGTAAAGTCGTGTAACTCTTTACCATACCAATCCTGCAATTTCGATTTGCTGATTGTATAGGTAGTGTCTCCAAAATCAAAGACAACCCACTGTGCATTATCGATCAGCGCGAATAAGTAGCTAGCATTATATACTGCCGCCTCTTTATATTCACTTTCCTCCATTGAAGCACCCATATGTTCATATTGGATCGTCATTCCATAAGGTTCTATTTTGGTTTCCAGCGAAACTTCTTCAAACTGATCAGCATAAGGTAGTTGCTCAATTATATGAATTACTGCACTGTTATCGCCAATAAATGATCCTTTGTGCTCGAATAGATCTTCATTTGGCGCATCGGTAGTGGAACTGCAGCCGCTTAGAAGGAGTACTAGTATGAATGAAGACCAAAAGTATTTTGTGAAGTTTTTCATAGTATTCTCCTTTGGTAAAATATTTTTCTCTATCGCGCAATGAACATGACGATAGATGTTACTTGGATTTTACGCGGCTTGCCTACGCTTGGTGCTCAAAGTTGGAATTCGTTGATCTGCACTGTAGCCGGACGCGTGTCTTATAGGTGGGCGGTGAACCACACTCCTCGCTTCGCTCACAAAAGCCGTTCTTCGTTACGGCTCTTACCTGTTCACCCAGTCTCCCGCTGTAGCGAAGATCAACATTTTGACTAACTACTTTACCAAATGTTCTTTATTAATCGAATCATCATTTTTGGGATAAACATCAAGACGTTCCAAGCCACTTCAAATAAGATTGAATCCCTAAGCTCATTTAGGATATCTTTAAAAAAGCCGTTTCGTTTTTTTCTATTATTTTTCATCTTCTAAACTTCAATACCCCACTTATTTGAATTTCAATTTACTTTTTGTTGCAATAAATATATGGTTCGCCATAAAAATTCCTACTTTGCTACATATTTTTATCCACAGGCAAAGTCCCAATATTTTTTAACTACTACTCATTGTCCCTTTAGTTGAATTAAAAAAAGAGCTATTTTAGCAGCTCGATGATCTTCAAGTAAAGCCCCCCCATTTGCTTAGAGAATTAAAAATTTCCATTCTTAGCTTTGCTAGTTATAAATCGCTTTATATCACAAAACCCTATTATTCCACAGACGATTACACCGAGTCCTAAAATGCTTGTTAGAATCCAATTTTCTCCCCAACCAATGATTACACTGTATAAGCAACCTAACGCAATAACTAAAGCGGCATATTTTGCTCGCCATTTTTCTAGTTTCGAGGAACTGTCATTACTCAAAATAACCCACCTCCAATTTTGCTGGATGGTAAAAGTAGTAATTACACTTTTCAACTACTGCCCACGTTAACCGAAGGTCTAAAAGCATTTTAAAAACGATTTATTCGTCTTTTTCTTTCTGGTCATTGTCTTTTTCGAAATTCTTTTTCAAGGTTGTGTTAATATTAATTAAAGCTATTAATATAAAACCAAGCATGATGAAAGTGACAATTTCACCTGTAAAAAAAGATACAATACCTAATATCATGGCATATACCCCGTACCACTTGTTATTCATATGTTAAACCTCTCTTTTACCAAATTGCCCGACTATAGAATAGATAAAACTTAATCATCTATATTTTTCAACGAATTTGTCTTTCAGATTTAAAATAAGCTCAAACAAAAAGAAAGATAATAAGCCACTCCAAAAGATAAAACTCGGAGAGAACAAGCCACTTTCTGTTGATAAATAATAAAAGTAGTTCACCGCTGACACTAGCATGTAAGTATAAAAACCGAAGATTACTCCTTTTTTCGAGTTGAATGATTCTTTATCGCTCATCTTTTTAAAGAACACCACATTGTCACCTCTTTAACCTCGTAATCCAGAAAAATTCTTGTACAACCTTGTTCCGTTTATGCACCCAATAGTTAGATAGTGGTTTTAAACCGTTGATCCGCGCTGCAACCGGACGCTTTCTGGAGGGCGGGCGGTGAACCTCCCAGAGTCGCCGGTTTCCGCTCCGATTAACTAAGTGACTACGAATAAATCATGTATCGCAATCGCGCCCTATTGACGAAATTACCGACTCTTTTGCCATTTGGTAAAAGATATAGAAAAAGTGCTAACGAATGATATCAGAAATGAAACGCCCAAAATTATTGGTATAAATGTGAACGCATCGATAGTGCTCCCCTCAGTAGTCCAACTTGAAGCACCAGAAGGTCTCGAGAACGTGGTTGCTAATCCTTCTCCATTAGCTCCAAATATTAAAAACAAGACACCCAAAAATAAAAAAGCAATAGGAATTCCAAACAACTCTGTAATTTTATTTTTTCAATTTAATCTCTTCCCGTACTTAAGAAAATGTCCCTATTGCGGTATTGGCGCGCCTACTTGTAAAGCAATCGCTCCCGTTCAGGAATAATTTACGTCACACAGCTATATCCATTAGTTGAACGTTCACTAACAAGGATTTCCCTACTTTTAATTTCTTGAAAAGTAAAAGCCAGTTACAACTAACGCAATGGCAGTCTCGTCACATCATTTC
>NZ_PDYT01000044.1:0-4016 GCF_002743175.1 Sporosarcina sp. P20a | reverse complement strand
ACTTACAGTATCTACAAAAGTATGTACTTTCAGGTAGACGATTCTCTTTACTAGTCATATAAATTCTTTTTGGGTCAATAGAATAATGCGACAAGCCTTGTCATCATCACCTTTTCAAGAGGGAGTCGCCGCCTTCCACTTACGGTAAACTGACGTATTGTTCTATCAGTAGAACATTAATGCATTAAATATTAAAGTCAAAACCCAAACCCAAACCCAAACCCAAACCCAAACCCAAACCCAAACCCAAACCCGAAACCAAAACCAAAACCAAAACCAAAACCAAAACCAAAACCAAAAGACTGAAGACAAGCTCCTTATAATGTTTCTGGAGATGTTTTCAGTCTTTTTTTGGTTATGACTTTTAAGACTCGTCTAATTACACCTGGTCTGAACATAGGATGAAAGAAAAGGGTAAAGGACGAGATGTCTGTGACGCGTTTTTTTATATTTGTTTGTAGTTATTGTGTGATTGTGGTGACGCTGGCTAATTTGTTGTTTTACTTGAATTATTCTGCGCTTGGTTATGATTATCAACAGATATTGATTTTTATTTTGCAGTCGACGGATTTTATGATGTTGGTAGCGGCGGTTATTTTACTACTACTTACCGTCTACGTCCCAAGCCCATCGCGGCCTCCATCTTTTTGAGGGTGGCGGAAGCGATGGTGTTTGCTTTTTCGGCTCCTTGGTCGAGGATTGCATCGAGTTCAGGAGAGTCGATTAGTTCATGATAGCGTTCTTGGATTCCAGCTAAGTGTTGGTTGATCGCATCAGCGACACCGGCTTTAAATGCTCCGTAGCCTTGGCCTTCGTATTTTGCTTCTAATTCTTCGATGGTTACACCACTCAGTGAAGATTCGATAATCAATAAATTAGAGACGCCTGGTTTGTTTTCTACATCAAATTTCACGATACCTTCAGAGTCGGTTACCGCACTTTTGATTTTCTTTTCAATTTCTTTTGGTGTGTCCAAAATCGTAATGGTCGCTTTTTTATTCGGATCAGATTTACTCATTTTCTTCAATGGATCTTGTAAAGATTTTATGCGAGCGCCATTTTTAGGAATACGAACGGCCGGAATGGTCAATACTTTTCCGTATCGGCTATTGAAGCGCTCTGCTAGATCTCTAGTTAGCTCTAGATGTTGCTTCTGGTCTTCCCCGACTGGCACGATATCCGTGTTATACAATAAAATGTCCGCAGCCATTAATGGAGGGTAGGTAAGAAGTGCGGCAGATACACCTTCTGCTCCATCTGATTTGTCTTTAAACTGTGTCATACGCTCGAGTTCACCAATGTACGAAATGCATTGCATGAGCCATCCAGCTTGAGCGTGAGCCGGAACTTCTGATTGGATGAACAATGTGGATTTATCTGGATCAATACCACTTGCGATATACGTAGTAGCTAGTGAACGAATCGCTTGTTTTAGGTCATCTGGATTTTGCTGTACTGTGATTGCGTGCTGATCTACGATACAGAAAATACAGTCCTCGTCGTTTTGTAGCTCAACGAATTGACGGAATGCGCCAATATAGTTTCCTAATGTGATGACACCTGTAGGTTGTACACCTGAAAAGATGGTTTTCATGATAATATTTCCTCCTTTAAAATGTAGACTGGAACGAAACAGTCTGTATCGTACGTGAAAAATGGCATAAAAAAACATCAGTCATCCCCTGTAAATAGGGACGATTGATGAAAGGTAACCGTGGTACCACCCGAATTGCTACTAATAGCCGCTCAATTCCCATAACGTGGGAAGACGTGATGGAGTACTGTTTTCATCCATCAAGCTCAGGAGCCCATTCATTTTGTGCAGTTTTACTTGTTTTCACCTTATACAAGCTCTCTACAAAAACCGCAACAAAAATACTCTTTCCTTCAATGCCATTCACTATATTGCTTAAGATTATATCGATACCTTTTAAAAAATGCAACTTTGAATTAATAAAAAGAAAAAAGATTTGCACAACATGAAACCTTTTAGTACACCTGTACGTACTATACAGAGAGGGAATATTTAGCAGAAGTATTTTCTAAATGAGAATGCATTTATTTACAAATGAAATGTTTAAAACATTTATGCCTTGGGTATTAAAGTAGAAGATGTTCATTTATCGCAGAATACTGCATGATTCTCTACCGAAATGTTGAAAAATAAGAAATTGTGAATTTCAAAAAAGTTTTTTCGAAAAACTATATTAATTGAGAATGATTATGTGTATAATGAACAGTATAGAGATTAATTATAATAATTCTAAAGTGAATCAAACGAATTGCAAATATATTAAATCTAATGAGCGTAAGCCGTAGGAAAGGACGTGTCAATAAATGGGTGTCACACTTTATACATCGCCTAGTTGTACATCTTGTAGAAAAGCAAAAGCATGGTTGGAGGAACATGAGATCCCTTATACAGAGCGTAACATTTTCTCTGAACCATTGAATATTCAAGAGATCAAACAAATTCTTCGCATGACGGAAGATGGTACTGACGAAATTATTTCAACACGATCCAAGATATTCCAAAAATTAAATGTTGATGTGGAAAGTCTTCCACTTCAAAGATTATATGAGTTGATCCAAGAACATCCTGGTCTTTTGAGAAGACCAATCATTCTAGATGAAAAGAGACTCCAAGTAGGGTACAATGAAGATGAGATTCGTCGTTTCCTACCGAGAAAAGTTAGAGCCTATCAGCTGCTCGAAGCGCGGCGTATGGTTAACTAATCTTAATAACAAAAGCTGATAGGGATGACACGGGATACAATTGTGCCTATCAGCTTTTTTGAATTGATATTCCCTTGTATTCCTCTAGATGAGCCACTTCAATGCAAACATTAGTAAAATGAAATACAATTAACCCTTACGAAAACGTCGGAGCCGACATATAGTAGTAATAAGCATTGCAAGTGTGTATTAGTATATGACAGGGGAGGGCCTGTTCTACAGAAGGGAGAGATAAGGGATGGAAATAGAGCGCATTAATGAAAACACGGTAAAGTTTAATTTATCCTATGGAGATATTGAAGCCCGTGGTTTTAGTAAAGAAGACGTCTGGTATAATCGCGATAAAAGCGAAGAGCTTTTTTGGGATATGATGGATGAACTTGGCGATGATACGGAATTTGAAGTGGAAGGACCGCTTTGGATTCAAGTTAACGCTATGAATGAAGGCATTGAAGTGATTGTAACGCGCGCACATCTTCCGAAAAACGCAGAATCTTCACAGTTTCCTTTTGGAATTGAAGATCCAGAAGAATTATTCGATCCAATTTTCGATGCGATTACTGAATCTGAAGAGGAAAGTGAAGAAGATTTGCAGGTTGCAGATAGATTATTTGTTTTCAATGAGTTTGACCAAATCATACCATTGGCTAGCAAGATGATTTCACTCGAAGACGAATTTGATTCGCAACTATATGCATTCGAGGATCGTTATTATCTCAACTTACGCTTCGACTATTCTCTTATTGAGAAGAAACGTGCGAAGGACATTGCCAGCATGGTAACAGAATACGGTGCAGTGTCTAAGATGTCTATTCATCGTATAGGTGAGTATGGCAAGGAAGTCATGGGATCTGACGTATTTGAACAAGTAAATAAATATTTCTCATAATACTCTAAAAGGCTATCAGTAACTTGGTAGCCTTTTTTGTTTTTACACCCACTAATAGTCTTTTTGTTTGGTAGTATGTGGGGCTAATTCAGGTGCTTTTTAAGCTTGAACAAGTACTTTTAAGCGGTACTAGAACATGTGGCGTGGGTAAGTGATTAAGTGCTTAAGTGCTTGTCCGGTTACATTTCTGTTTAGAGTACGTAATAAGCGGCGTTGGGTTGTGGTTCTTGCACGTGCTTTTTCTGTTTCCTGTTTGATCGGGAGGTTGTGGTTTAGCTGGTAATGTAAGTGGCAAGTTCATTGTCCCCACTTCGGCGCTGGTGGATGGCTTTCGCGAGGAGCCAGAGACAGGAAGTTCGCCTGTCTTTGTCTCCTCGCTACGCCTACCACA
>NZ_PDYT01000043.1:0-4260 GCF_002743175.1 Sporosarcina sp. P20a | reverse complement strand
ATTCATCGATCTTTGCAGACCAGTATGCTTCTTTTTCTTTTCTTTTCAAATAAATACCTCCCAAAATATGCTCTATGGGAGGAGTATCTCACGAATCTACTTCTATTAATATGTGTTCACTGTTTGACGCTTACAATTAGACAATCCTTTGCACTACTCACAACAGTTTAGCAACATGACAAAGCACTTTATGTTATGTATGGGATTCATCGAAAAATCCAATAAAAAAGGGAATACCAACGTCGGCATCCCCTTGAAAGTTTATACATTGACCATAAACGTCTGGCTACTCAAATACTGAATCGTAATCGACATAGTTACAACAGCTTGACTCGAACTTGAATTGTGGAAGAAGTTACGACTTGTTGTTAAAAATAGATACGTAGCACGTTAATCGAATTACATATGAATAAGATGTGAAGCTCCATCTCAAAGTGTCACTAATCTTTTTTTCTAATGTGTTACGTTAACCACGATGAATCGTATCGTTCAACTTCGTTCGATACTTGTTCGTCCAAGTATTTGCGTCCTTCACTAATTCATCGAAGAAATCGGCTACATTCTCACCAATAGAACAAAGAAAAAACTAATACTATTCCTCCCCATCATTGAAATGAGGGCTTCCTGGTGTCAGTGTTGTGAAATGGAGTTTATAATTTTTCTTGATACGGGCATATTCATTGGTTTTCGAATGTCTTGTAAAAATGTTCTCCCCCGAAGTATTAGCATTTTCATTCTAGAAAAGCGCTTATGATAAGAAACCAGCTAAGTGGGGCTGTAAAACTTATTTCCCGGGAATAATGGTCTTTTTCTTTTCCTTTCTAAAAAGTTCCCACACCGCACATATACACATCAAAATCCCAAATATCGTAATAAAAACGACAGGAGATATGATTTTAACGAAGCTGAAACCTATCATCGCGCAGCCAACAATCAAATAATGATGGACTGCGTGTAAATGGTAGGTATCTTGCTCAGCATGCCAAGCACGAAAGTACCCTTGTAACAATCCAAGAATAACCTGTAAAAAAAGGACCACATAAGGGAGAATGTCAGATGAGTTCTTTATACCGCCTATCAGGATATACACGATCCCCATCCCTGCATAAATGATGACTATATACGAATGGTCCTTATTTGTTCTTGATTGTGCGATTCGATATCCCCAGGCAGCCGCGAAAGAAAATGTCGCAAAGAACCAGGCAAATAAAGTAAACGTCAAAGATACTTCTTTTAACCAAATAATATAATATGGGAAAATAACAACCTGCCCCACAGTGACCACTAGTGGTAAATAGCGCGTACTCTTATGATTCATGCTGCGTTCCCTCATTTTACATAATAGTCATAAAACATATTCTGGAATACGTTATTTGGATCTCTACGTAATTTTTCCTCCGCAAACTTCTCCCACTGAGGATAGGAGCGCCTGAACTGTTCCTTCGTCTGATAACGATAATAAGGTAAATAATACGTTCCACCATGGTCTAATGTCAGATGGGTCCAGTTTTGGATGACAGACGTCGCTTCTGTAATCTGCTCTTCCTTTAACCCATGCTGCATTAAAACAACCAAACCAAACATATCTTCTTTGGCATAGTTTAATGTAGTGAAACGATCCGCAGCGGCATATCGAATCGTTATATTATGGATTTTAAAATCATCATTTTTATCATTAGCCGGGATTATATTCTTCAACTCGTTCATATAGGCTTCAAATCTATGAACCGGAATAAAAAATTCCTGCAACACTTCCACACGACCCGGCTTCGTATATTCCATGAACGTAGATTCCGAACGCATCGCATTATTTCGGGTAATCTCTTTCCCATCAATAGAAGCAATGTAACGCTTTTGTGTCCCCCAAAACAGATTTTCTAAAGCGCCCCCATGCCGTCCAATATCAAGTGCTAACTTAGTTAAACGAACACTTTGCTCTTTTTTTAGCGCCGTCGTATAATCTCGTTTTTCTGTCTGCTTGTAATTGATCACATACATTTCATCTAAAAAAGAATTGGGTGCTACACTCACTCTGGCATAGTGCATGGCCATATGTTGATCATTCAATAACTGGTCGAAATAGGAGGCATACGAGCCTATTTTCAATTTCTCTGTTTGAATCGTATATAGATGGTTTTCCGTTACTTCCACTGTCACATCTACTATCACGCCAAATAATCCATAGCCACCAAATATGTACTTCATCCATTCATCCGGATCCTCTCGGGTCAAGGTCTTGATGTCACCTTCAGGGGTAATGATTGTCATAGCCTTTACCGTTTCTGCCATCGAACCAAAGCGGATATCTCGCCCATGTGCATTTACAGATAGTGAACCACCAATTGTAAAAATTGATTGAGATTGCGTCACTTTCAAAGCCAGTCCAACAGGCTGTATGGCCTCCTGCACATCTTCCCAAGTGGCACCTGCTTCGACACGAACCGTTTTTTGCTGTTCATCTATTTCCAAAATACGATTGAATGTCCGCATATCTAGAACGACTCCGTTTTTGTAATACGTGTGGCCACCTTGTGAGTGCTGCAATCCGGCAATTGCAATTTGTTGCCCATTCACGTTCGCTCGTTTCACAATCCTTTGCAAATCACTTCGATTTTCCGCTTTTACTACTCTTTCAATACGTTCAGGCAGTAGCCCGGTGTAATCTGTGACTAAACCGCTTTGAGAGAGCCCATATTTCCTCTTCTCAATCGGAATGTTCCATAAGATAACGGATACAAAAATAACAACTAGACTTCCAAGGAACCAGGGTTTCTTTACTAAGAGTGCTATCGTTTGCATGTGATCTCCTTATCTAGTCAGAATTTTAATCTAACATTCAGGCATTAATAGTCCCAGATTATGAAGTGCCATTTTAAGTCGGAATTACCTGTACTTATTCACAGTTTGTTATTGATATTACTATTCAACAATCAATATTTTGTTATCTTTGATTGTGAAGTTTCCGTACTTTCTAGATAGAACCACTGTTTTAACTGCATTCTTCCCATTTGCAAACACTAATAAAAATCGATCTTCAAGTACATCGATGCCTCCATTGTCGCCTTTAAATCGGATATCCATCGAATCCTCAATTATTTCATTTGTTGAATAAGGACCAAATACCTCAACGGCATCCCATTCAAAATCCGTCATTGTGGTTAAATCCATTTGCTTTTCCTCTTGCTCTAAAATAGAATGTATCTCCTTACCTAAAATCGTATCCTGGCTTGCCCTATTCCCCAAAAAAATAGCACTTAAAATGATAAGAGTAATAATTAATACTATCAAAGCTATTTTACGCATCTCGTTGCTCCCTTTTTTCTCCTGCTTTCTATGCGTGCAATATCATCTACTTCATTTATTTAACGGAACTATCCATCTATCTTTAAAAATCCAAGTGGTTCATTTGATAGGTACCTCTAATTCATGAATTGCATCCAATGATAGGGTCGTGGATAGAACCCGTTAATTTAATAAGGAGTTATTGTTCCAATATCCTTTTTAACTCGTTCGTTTGTTCCGCTGTAAGAGCAGAATAAGTATCTGCACCTTCACTGTATAAAATTGAGCTAGTATCATCTTGATACCAAACAGATCTCCGTATTTCAGCAATACCTTCCTTGGGTCTGTCGAGTGAAAAGAAAGTGTCTGCCACTTCCCCTAAGTCTTTTGGTTTTTCCACATCATTTTCATCATTAAGGATTTCTCTCAAAGTTCCAATTGATGCCGAATCTTTGATATCACTATGAAACTTTATGCCTTCGCCTCCATCGTCAATAAAAGGAGTACCTATCTTGAGGACCTCCTCTTTTGTACATCCAATAGCCATTACTGACAAAATTAATACAGAAAAAATAAAGACCAACTTTTTCATTTCAATTACCTTCTCTCAATAGCACTTGTACTTGTAGTAATTTTGCAATTCAACAATTTTCGTTATTTTTACATGTAAAAAATAAAGAACAACTACTAATTTACTTATTCGGTTATTTCGTCCGTTTAGTACGAAGTGATAGTTCATTTAACGCGCCGTTAGCTAGATAGTGGTTTGAAACCGTTGATCTGCGCTGCAACCGGACGCTTTCTGGAGGGCGGGCGGTGAACCACACCCCTCGCTTCGCTCGCTGGGTGTTTCACCTGTCCCGCTGATCCTCCCAGAGCCATTCCTGTCTGGTCAGTGAGGCCCTATTGAAAAAGAAAAGTCCCCTTGTTATCATTCAGGGTGTCAAGGCATCGACGACTTGACCCGGAATCATAAAC
>NZ_PDYT01000042.1:0-4299 GCF_002743175.1 Sporosarcina sp. P20a | reverse complement strand
AAATAGTAGACTAGCAACTACTGTCAAACACAAAGATAGAACAATTTTATTTTTCATTGTTTAAATTACCTCCTTTAAAATTCAGACGAGTCTTATTGAAAAACGTTACAACTCTCCATTTAAGAAAGTGGCCCGTTTGCGGAACAATCTACTTCTCTTATTTGTACGTCCTACCCCATAATGAGTTTCACTTTTCTTACAAATCGCTTTACTGATTATCCTATATTGAAATTCCTAATTCTATTCCTAATATACCATATACATACAATTTATTTCTATGCAATATTTCATTCCATAAAAAGAACAGCTAGATTTTACTCCAGCTGCTCTGCTTAACTAATTACACCTTGTGGAAATTTGTTCCGTCTGTAGTTTCTGAAACAATGCCAGCACGGATCACAAAGTCTCCGAAGTGTTCACCATCATCGCGTTCTTTCGCATAATGTTTTAATATCGGTCCTAACTCACTTAATATCTCTTCTTCTCCAATGTTTTCACGATAAATCTTGCTTAAGCGTTGCCCCGTAAAGCCGCCACCTAAGTACATATTATACTTGCCTGGTCCCTTACCGATAAAGCCTAGTTCCGCTATCGCTGGACGTGCACATCCATTCGGGCATCCTGTCATACGCGTCACGATCTCTTCATCGCCAAGTCCAGCATCATCCAGTAAGCCCTCGATTTTTGTGATCAGCGAAGGTAAATAACGTTCTGCCTCTGCCATCGCTAAACCGCATGTCGGCAGGGATACACATGCCATAGAGTTTCTACGTAATGCTGATTGCTCAGCTGGAGACTCCAAACTATACTTCGCAATAATTTCTTCTATATTCTTCTTATTTGAATCAGCAACATCGCCTAGCACTAAGTTTTGATTCGGACTCAGACGAAAATCACCTGTATGAATCTCTGCAATTTCGCGAAGAGCGGTCATCAGTTTAAAGTTTTCAGTATCACGCACGCGACCGTTTTCAATGAAGAATGTATAATTCCAGCGATCATTTTCTGCTGGCACCCATCCATAGCGGTCTCCATTATGATCGAAGTGATAAGGGCGTGTTCCTTCTAACTCCCAGCCTAGACGACTATGAAGCTCTCTAATTAACCAATCAAGTCCGCGAGAATCAATCGTGTACTTGAATCGTGCATACTTTCGTACAGAACGATTTCCGTTATCACGTTGGATCATCATTAAATGCTTGGCTACTTCTACCACTTGATCTGCAGGTACGAATCCAATCAGACGACCTAACTGAGGGTACGTCTGCTCATCTCCATGCGCCATTCCCATACCGCCACCTACCGCAACGTTGAAGCCGACTAGTTTTTCGTCTTCTACTATCGCAATCAATCCAATGTCTTGAGAGAATACATCTATATCATTCATTGGAGGTACTGCAATTCCAATCTTGAATTTTCTAGGCAAATACGTCGCGCCGTAGATTGGCTCTACTTCTTCCCCTGCGGTATCCACAACCTTTTCCTCATCCAACCAAATTTCATGATAAGCCGTTGTTTGTGGCAGTAAATCCAAACTTAATCTCTTCGACCACTCATATATTTCCGCGTGAACCGATGACTGATTCGGATTGGGGCTGCACATGACGTTTCGGTTAACGTCACCACAAGCCGCAATAGAATCCAGTAGCGCATCATTCATTTCCTGGATATTCTTTTTCATATTCCACTTCAAAATTCCATGCATTTGGAATGCTTGGCGTGTCGTTAACTTTAATGTACCGTTACCATATTTATGTGTCAGTTCATCCATAACAAGCCATTGCTTTGGCGTAGCGAAGCCAGCTGGCGTCCGCACGCGGATCATGAATTGATAAGCCGGCTCTAACTTTTGACGCTGACGCTCTATCCGTAGATCTCGGTCATCCTGTAAATAACTTCCGTGGAATTTCATTAGACGGTTATCATCATCTGGAATTCCTGAACTGATGGAATCATTCATCGTTTCGATAAGATTTCCACGCAAGTAATCACTTTCAATTTTAATTTCTTCTACATCACTCGGTGCTCCATCTTGTATATGGATCGGTTTTGTTGTTGAAGACATGCTCCCACTCCCCTTCGAATTACTTAATAGACATCTCTCTGATAGCGTTTTTCTTGAACTAACTGTGTAATGAATTCTTCAGCTTCTTCAAGTGATTTGCCGCCTTCTTGTTGAAGGATTTCCAGCAGCGTCGCGTGGACGTCTTTTGCCATGTTCTGTTCATCACCACACACATAAATCACTGCACCTTCTTCAATCCATTGGTACAGTTCTTGACTTGCTTGCTTCATACGATGCTGTACATATACTTTTTCATCCGTATCACGTGAAAAGGCAACATCGAGGCGTGTTAACGCACCATCCTTCACGTAATTTTGCCACTCAGTCTGATAATAGAAATCTGTCACATAATGCTGATCTCCAAAGAACAACCAAGACTTTCCTTCTGCTCCTGTTTCACTACGTTCTTCAATGAATGAACGGAATGGCGCGATACCCGTTCCTGGCCCTATCATGATGATCGGCGTTTCGGAATTAGCAGGTAAACGGAAATTATCATTTTTATGGATATAGATTGGTAATGTATCTCCTGGCTCAAGGTTTTCTGCACATTGAATAGAGCAAACACCTTGTCTGTCGCGGCCATGCGCTTCGTAACGAACAACACCAATTGTCAGATGCACTTCTTCAGGATTCGCTTCTAGACTACTTGCAATTGAATATAATCTTGCGGGCAATTTACGAAGAATCCCCACCAGTTGTTGTTCTGAAGCTTCTACTGGTCCGAAGTCCGTCAATGCATCTAGTAAATCGCGTCCATCGACATACGCACGAAGTTCATCCGCATTTTCTTTTTTTAGAATTCGCTTCAACTCTTCTGACCTAGAGTAATTAGATAGTTTTTCAAGTAACGGTTTAGTTACTACGGTAATCTCTAAGTGATTCAGTAAAGCAATGCGTAAAGCACGGTGTTCACCTTGTGAGTTAATTTCGACTGTTTCTTCCGCATTCCAATTCCCTAGTTGAATAATCTCATCGATTAAGTCGGGATTATTCGTTGGAAAAATCCCTACACTATCGCCCGATTCATATGTCAGTCCAGAGCCTTCTAATGAAATCTCCAGATGACGCGTCTCTTTATTGGAACCTCGGCCGTTTAGGTTAATATTTTCAAGTACTTCCGCTTTAAACGGATTCGTGCGTGAATACTGAGTAGAAGATGTAGTTTCCACTGCTACACTAGCTGCAGCCGATTGACCACCCGTTTGGATTTCTAATGAAACTTCCACCGCTGCTAGCCATTGTGCTGCTGGCTCATCATAATCCAAATCACAATCTACACGTGGTGCTAACTGAACAGCGCCAAGGTCAGATAGTTTCTGATCGAAATCAGCGCCCGTCTTACAGAAAAATTCGTACGAGCTATCGCCAAGTGCCAATACTGAATAATGAAGATGATCTAGTTTCGGGGCACGTTTTCCATGCAAGAATTCAAAAAACGGTAAGGCTGTGTCAGGTGGGTCTCCTTCTCCGTGCGTACTGACGACAAGCAATAGGTTTTCAATTTTCTTCAGGTTATTCGGTTTGAAATCATTCATGGACTGTATAGTTACATTAAAAGATTGCTCTTTTAACTTAGCTGCCGCTTGTTCTGCGATTCCCTGCCCGTTGCCTGTTTGGGAGCCATAAAGTATAGTTATTTCTTTTACTGCCGTCGGAACTTCGATAGCGGGACGCTCTAATACAGCGACGCCACCCGATGGTACTGAAGCTGAGCTGATAGCTGTTAAATAACCACTCAACCAACATTGCTGTGTTTCTGTAATGCTCGGCAATAAACGATTGAGCAACTCTACTTGTTCTTCACTAAAAGGACTGTTCGATACCTGTAACGCCATATTCATCACCCTCGCAACCTCTTATATATTTTTCCAAACAAAATCTGACTAGACTGACAACTAATTTTAAGATAATTTCATTGTATTATTATTAAACCTATTAGTCAAGTAGGCTTTTAATATAGCAAAGTAAACTTTGTAGAATTAGAGTGGTTGGATTCTTTGTTGGGGTGGGGATTTGCGCTTCGGAGGGGACGCTTTCCCATGGGCGCGACCTTGAGCCTCCTCGTCAGCTTCGCTTCCTGTGGGGTCTCAAGGCCCGCGCTGATCCATCGGGAGCATTCCTGTTTGGTTAGTGGAACCCTATTGAAATAGAAAAGTCCCCTTGGTATGATTCGGGGTGTCAAGGCGTCGACGGCTTGACCCCTAATTATAACCAAGGAGGACTCACATGAA
>NZ_PDYT01000041.1:0-5079 GCF_002743175.1 Sporosarcina sp. P20a | reverse complement strand
TAACCGAAGTTGTATTACGTGGAATATGTTTGATAGCTCTCCAGCTAAAAAATATTTTTCACTCATCTAAAAAGCTCGATAAACCTTGTCACTATCGTCTGTTCAAGAGGGAGTACGTCATGACGGAGTTAAGCAAGAAGTATTCATTCTCCTTCTGGGAAAAGATCGACGCTACACATAGTGCGGTTCGTTTTTGTACAAGCTGGTCTACAAAGAAAGAACATGTGGATAAGTTCGTGAACGATTTACACCGCCTATGTATTACTACCTAATACTGTCTGGTTGGTGTTGAATTACGGCTGATAGTAAATCAGGCCCCACTTCTACTAGGAGAGGTTTGTTTATGAATATGGATGAACTAGTAATTTTAGGACTCACTTTAGCGAATGTAGGATTTTTATTGCTCATTCTAGGACAAGCCAGACAAATTAAAGTATTGAAGGCAGAGAATCACAGATTGCGTCCAGTCGAAAGTCAGAATGAATTGATCACTGATGCGCAAGAAAAATTAAAAACTCTCGGTGTCGTAAAAACGGTGAAGTACTTGAGGGAATTTAAAGGCATGTCGATGGTAGATGCCAAACGACTTGTGGATACTATTAAAGAATAACTACTCGTGATTTTTGCCATGTAAGAAGGCTAGATTTTAAGTGAATATCTATTATTATACGTTTCACTTTCATTAAGCGAAGTAGTTATTCTAGTGGAATTTGATGCTACAGGATGCTTATCTTTGGCTCTGTTGGCAATTCACGTTGGATGCGAGACCTTACCAGTTTTTTTGGTGGGGTCTCTTTTTGTGTTTATATGGCATCCTAGAAAGTGAAAATAGGGAAGGCAGATGAAGCGATTTCAGCATGGCAATTGCCGGTGATGCTGTTTTGGCGCTACTTATGCTTGTTATATGGGCTGTAACTGGAAGTGAAGCACTACTCTTACAAATGTAACGCTAGTAGTTGTACTAAACAGAATACGACCTGATAGCATTACATAAACTACAAGCTGACTATATACGGATACGTCTTCTCACTGCTTATATGAAGGTGAACGTCTAGTCTTTTATGGAAAACATAATGAAGTGGATGAAATTTCCAAAGCCCATGGTAGATTACCAAACCATATGAGTAAGCACATCCGCTTCTATTTGCTTTCAATCTGGAAGGGGATCTTATTTATTTTACCGACTTGGCACTTTTTAAGGATAAATACCATGCGCCGAACGTAAAGTAGATTGACGATGAATAAACATCTGGTATCCTCACTTGCATAGCGACGAAGTCATTTTTCCCAAAAAGGAGCCTTTACATGAACCTCATTCAAGGACTAATCAGCTTCATCTTGCACATTGATGAGCATCTGGTCGATATCATTCAAATATTTGACGGCTGGTCGTATGTCATCTTATTTCTAATCGTTTTTATTGAAACTGGGGTAGTGATATTTCCATTTCTACCTGGGGATTCCCTGCTTTTCGCAGGCGGTGCATTTGCGGCTCTAGATGCTTTTAATATTTGGTTCATTGTCGCCGTTTTCTTCGTTGCTGCCGTTCTGGGCGATACAGTGAACTACCATATTGGTCGTAAAGTGGGGATGTCCATTTCTCCTAACAGTTTCCTGGGGAAAGTCATAAACCAAAAGAAAATGAAAGCTGCCGAGGCGTTCTTTAATACGCATGGCGGGAAAACCATCCTGATTGCTCGCTTTATGCCGTTTGTTCGGACATTCGCTCCGTTCGTTGCAGGCGCGAGCCGCATGAATTACCGGTACTTTGCTTTCTATAATGTCGTTGGAGCGGCATTTTGGGTAGGTATATGCACCATGTTGGGGTATTTATTCGGCAATATTCCTATTATTAAAGAAAACTTTTCCACGGTATTGCTTGTGATTATCTTTTTATCTGTCTTCCCTGCGTTATTTGGTATTATGAAAAGTAAATTCAGCAGTAAAGCTGAGCGGTGAGAAGAATCAGTCGTTTTATACTGAAATCATGTCGACAAATACCTATACGTTCGTAGTTAATTGACATATAAGCCGATTCGTTTTAAAGTGAACCTATAGAATTATACGAACACTTCCGTTAAGGGGAGTAGCTATTACAGTAAAAGTCGTCAATACAGGATGTGAATCCTCGGCTCTACTGGCAACTTACGTTGTTTGCGAGACCTTACCAATTATTTGGTGAGGTCTCTTTTAGTTTTAGCAGAGACATCAAAGCCACTAATTGGTTTTGATGTCTCTTTTTTATTTTTTTAAACTACTGGAGGTTACATTTTGAGTATGTATCAGGAACTTGTACATTCCATTGTCATAAATAAAAAGAATCGTCTGGTGGACTTCCATCCATCTTTGCAGCTCGTCGGAACAGGGAGAAGTGCGTTTGTTTTCCGAGTCAAATGCTCGAACAAGGCAATTAAAGTATTCTTTCCTAATTCCGTGTACATCGCGAAGGAAGAAGCCGAGATTTATCACACACTCAAAGATATTCACTATTTTCCACATATTTATGAAACGGGTGCGAATTACGTAGTGATGGATTACGTCGAAGGGGATACACTTTTTGATTGTATGACGAATGGGCGAGTCATTACAGACGCTCATATTACAGAAATTGATTACGCATTATCGCTAGCAGCCGATACAGGTTTAAATCCTTCCGATATTCATTTGCGCAATATATTTATTACACCTGATGATCAAGTGAGACTGATCGACGTGGCGCGATATAGACAGAAAAAGGACTGCAAGCAGTGGAGCAATCTAAAAAAAGCCCATCGACAATTTTATCGAAAACGATTCTTTTGGAAGAAAGTCCCGAGCACGTTCTTGAATATTGTGGCGTTCTTGTATAAAAGGGGACTCATACCATCCTATCGGTTATGAAGGATGCATACACTAACGAGTTTTAGTGTGTAATAAAAAAAGGGACCGAATTCACAATGGATTCGGTCCTTTTATATATTCAATAGGTGACCCAGCTTAATCCCGTCGTTCCTTCACCAGCATGCACGGCCACACAAACGCTCAGTGAAACAACTCGAACATGTACTGTCGGAAATTCTTTCAGTAGTTCGTTCTTCCATATGTTAGCGTCCTTTGGATTATGGCAATGAATAACCGCTACTTCTGGCACAGAACCTTTCTCCATATCGGTACGGAGTAGGGAAGTAACATGTTTTTTGCCCGCTTCATGGATCGCACTTTTTCTGTCATCACGGCTTTTCCGTTCTCAAAACTAATGAGAACTTTTATATTCAGCAAATTACTTAAAAATGCTTGTGTTCCTGATACCCTACCGCTTTTATGCAGTTGGCCTAGACCGCCTGGGATAAACGATAACTTAGAATTTGAAGTCATAGCAGTAAGGGCTTCCACGACTTCTTCGGGTCCTTTACCTTCTGCAAACAGTTCATTCCCCATCTCAATCATTTTGAGCATCGGAAATGAACCGATTTTCGAATCAATAGGATACACAGGGAAGTCTGTCATCTTTGCTGCAGATTGGGCGCTTTCAAATGTACCTGAAAGTCCACTGGATAAATGCACAGCAATCGCAAAGTCATATCCTTCTGCCTGTAGTTTTTCATATAACGAAGTCATCTCACCAATGGTAGGTTGGGAGGTTTTAGGTGAACCTTTAGCTGCCCGTAATTTATCGTAAAACTCATCTTTTGTGAGATCTAGTGATTCTCTATAGCATCGATCTTCAAACACTATGCCAAGGGGAAGTACAGATACACGATGTTGTTGAATGAAAGCCTCGTCTAATTGCGCTGCCGAATCCGTAATCCAAGCTATTTTCTTCATTAATAAATTTCTCCTCAAACTATAAATTTCGTATATGGACTAACAAACATCTATTCATAACGTACACTACGGATTGGCCAAGACCTAGTGACAGTTGTCATATCTTGTCGAATTATAGTGTGTGCAGTCATAAATTGAACATATGTTTAAGAGGAGAATGAATGAAAGTGTAGGGATTAACGGAGGGACTTACAGACGTGGTTTGTGGTGAGTTTAATTTACCCTCTGGCTGAAGAAAAAAGTAACTGTCAGGTAATAACGGGTTCGGTACATGAGGAGAAAAAGATAGAAGGCATGACATATGGGGAGGCAATTCATACATGATTTGGTTTCCCTGAAGAATATTTTGAATTAATTGAAAACGCCGAAGGGAACAAAGTACTTTGTGCTAAAATAGATTATAAGAGAACGGTTTATTAAACAAATGGGTCAGGTTTGTTCAAAAATAAATATGGGAAGGAGGTCTTTTGTGAGAGTTATATGTTTTCCATTATTATCATCAGTTGGGACAATGGCTCTATTATATTCGATTGGGAATGTATTTAATTTATCTCTTCTTAGGTTTTCATTTGCTCTAAATGAACCGGTAGAGAATGGGTTGATTCTTAATGCAAATATTGCAATACTTCCTTTTGCTATCGGCTTAATGGTTGGATTTATTGTGCAACGTATAGTTAAAGTCAGAAACAAACGACTTACAACAATGATAAGGTAGAGATAAAATGAATGATGAAAGTGGAAAAAATAAGTTCAGATTTTTTGATGGTGTTATTTCATTAATGGGCCATTTAATTTTGATGTAAAGAGTAGGTTGTGATTTTTTGGAAGATAAAGAAACCGAATTACCTTGGTATTTAAAGAAAACACCTTTTTTGACAATTGCTTTTTGTTTTGCACCATTAGCTTATATTCTCGTCCTCTTAAATTGGAATCGCGTGGATAAAGAAACAAAGGGAGACCGCTTTTTTGTGGCGTCTATACTATTTTTGATATTCTCCATAGGTTTTATGCCAAGTAACTTTTTAAGCATTTCGCTTGCGATTGGTGTAGTTCTCTTTCTTTGTTCTGCTACTTATGTTGTTTTATCAAGAAAACAGTAATTCATCAATCGGGGCGATTGTGGAAGAAGCTTATTCGTAGTCGCTTAGTTGATCGGAGCGGAAGCCGGCGACTCCCTCTTGAACAGACGATAGTGACAAGGTTTATCGAGCTTTTTAGATGAGTGAAAAATATTTTTTAGCTGGAGAGCTATCAAACATATTCCACGTAATACAA